>JBFZFJ010000403.1:0-12902 GCA_041306405.1 Verrucomicrobiales bacterium
TCCGCTCGATACCAGTCACTTACGGCGCAATCCCCCAGAAATCCAGTTTTGCTCCGTCGCCGGTGTCTAGTTTTGAACCGTCTCTGTCTAGTTTTGCTCCGGCCCCGACAGATCCGATTGGGAACGCGGCGAGGGAAACCCGGGCGGGTGCGGTGAAGTCCCGGTTGTCTCCGCGCCGGACGGGGTTATGTTGAAAAATGGCCAAGCGCTTGTTCATCGCCCTTGAACTGCCGGAAAGCTGCCGCAAGACGCTGGCGGATTTGGCCGCGCCCATCCGCGGCGCGCGCTGGCTGGCGGCGGACCAACTGCATCGTCACTCTCGCCCGGCTGAAAAACGTCGCAGCCCCGACGCTCCGCCCCTTGCTCAAAAAGCACCAATCCGAGGAGCTCGCCCTCGTCGAAGTGAAAAGTTTCGCCCTGGTTTCCAGCAAGCCCGGCCCGGAAGGCTCCGCCTAACGGTGGAAACGCGCTACGATCTCAAGGCCCGACGCCACTCCGCCGCCTGAACCAAAAACACTTTTCACAAAAACACTTTTCACTCGCCTCCGGTCATTCCGCCCTGACCGGAAAGCTGCTCCGAAATTTCTCGCATTGCGTCCTCGAATCGTGCTCTTGGCTCCAGTGGAAGAGTTTCTCAATGCGATCGCGGATGTCGGCTGGGCGGTGATGCCGATGTCCCTCAGCGGCGAGGAAGGCCTCCAGCTGAAGAGAGAGTGCACTGCGTCCCACGCGGACGGCGCTTTCCGGCGGGCCGGCGTGGGCCGCGGAAGCTCGCTGCAAGTCAGGGAGGACATCCGCCGGGACGAGGTGATGTGGATCGAGCCCGGCCAGGCTTCCGCGCACCAGACGCTGTATCTCGCCAGTCTGGAAATCCTGCGGCTGGCCTTGAACGAGCGGTTTTTCCTCGGGCTGTTCAACTATGAGGGGCATTTCGCGATCTATCCGCAGGGCGCGTTCTACAAAGCCCACATCGACCGCCATGCCGGCACCCAGGACCGGATCGTCACCGTCATTCTCTACCTGAACGAGGGCTGGAAGACCGGCGATGGCGGCGAGTTGAAAATCTGGACCAGTGCCGCCGGACGCGATGGCAGCTACGAACTCATCGAGCCGCGGATGGGAACGATGGTCTGCTTCATGGCCGGGGATTTCTGGCATGAAGTGCTGCCAGCCACCAAGCAGCGCGCCAGCATCACCGGCTGGTTCCGCCAGCGGCCTTGATCAAACGCGATCGGCGAAAGCTGGACCGGCTTCAGAAATTCTGGTAAATAATTGGGTTGAATCAATCCCCCTCCCCTCATGAAGCCTCACCGCCCGTTGATTCCCGTCGCCACGGCGCTCGCCCTCTCGGCCATGCCGGCCGCTGCAGGTGACACCTTGGTCCAAGTCTCCACCATCGACGCGCTGATGAAAGGAATTTACGACGGCGCGTTCACCTTCGGCGCGCTCAAGCAGCACGGCGACTTCGGGATCGGCACGCTCGACGAACTCGACGGCGAAATGCTGGCGCTCGGCGGCGAGTTCTTCCAATTCCCGGCCGATGGCGTGGCCCACAAAATCAACGACCCGGCCGAAACGCCGTTCTCCGCGGTCACGTTTTTTAAGAGCGAGAAGTCCGCGGTCCTCGGGAAAACCGAATCCCTGGCCGCGCTGCAAACGCGCCTGGATGCCGAGACCGCTTCGGCAAACCTCTTCTACGCGATCCGGATCAGCGGTGAGTTCTCCATGATGAGATTCCGCAGTGTTTTAAAACAGAAGACTCCGTATGTGACTCTGCCGGAAGTCGTGAAACACCAGTCGGTCTTCAGGTTAGAGAACGTGCGCGGCACGCTCGTCGGATTCCGCTGCCCGCCGTTCGTGAAGGGCATCAACGTTCCCGGCTATCACTTCCATTTCATCAGCGAGGACCGCAAATCCGGAGGCCACGTGATCGATTGCGCGGTGACCGGGGCGACGGCCGAATGGGATGTTCTGGAAAACCTGAAACTGCTGCTTCCCCGCGACGAGGCGTTTCTGAAAGCCGACTTCACCACCCATGACGAGAAAGCCCTGGAGTCCGTGGAAAAGACGCCCGCCGCCAAGTGAGCGGGCGACGAAAAACGACCACCGCTGCAAGGATTCTCGTCTCGACAACGTAGCTGTCGCCAACCTACACAAATTCCATGCGCCACATCGCCCTTCTCGCCCTCGTTCTCGCCTCGAATCTCCATGCCGACCCGATTCCGGAAAACCTCCGTCAGAACGGCTGGTTCATCGGTGCCCAGGCATACACCTTCAAGGAATTCAGCGCTTTCGAGGCGATCGCCAAAACCAAGGAGGCCGGCGGCAACATGATCGAGTTTTACCCCGGCCAAATCCTCAAGCCCGGCTCGAAAGACAAGGTCGGCCACACGATGTCGGAAACCGCGATGCAAGAACTCAAAGCCGAGTGCGAGCGCCAAGGCGTCCACGCGGTGAACTACGGGGTGATCGCTGCCAAAAGCGCGGAAGACGTCCGCGCCATCATGAGCTTCGCCAAAAAAATGGGGCTCTACGCGGTTTGCACCGAGTCAACCGAGCTGATCGCCGCCTGGGAGGCGGGTGCCAAGGAGTTCGACATCAAAGTCGCCTTCCACGAGCACGGCGGCTCGATGGAGAACCCGAAATACAAGGTTTGGAACCCCCTCTACATCCTCGGTGTGGTGGAAAGCCGCGACCCCCGCGTCGGCGCCTGCGCCGATCTCGGCCACTGGTGCACCTCGAATCTCAAGCCGGTCGAATGCCTGCGCATCCTCGAAGGCCGTGTCATCAGCGTGCATCTCAAGGACAAGGCCGCCTACGGCAAAGCTCCGGTGGTGGTCGCCGGCACGGGCGTGGTGGATGTCGCCGCCTGCCTCAAGGAATTGAAGAAGCAGAAATTCCACGGTCACATTTCCATCGAGCACGAAAACGACTGGATGAACAGCGTTCCCCAGGTCCGCGCTAACATCGATTTCGTCAAGGCGCACGGGAAGTGATTCTCAGTCCGTCACTTGCCGTATCCACCGTGTGCCTCGCCGTCGGCAAATCCGAACCCCCGGCGCACTCCGGCCATTTCCCCGGTGAGCCGGCCGTCCGCGTGACGCACGGTTAGCGGCTCTTCAACCGTGACTTCGCCGGAGAAATCCTGCGGGTGTTGGCAGGCGAAGAGCGTGAACAGCGGCGGCAGGGTTTCGCGGGGAATGACGTCCCGCAGCTTCACGACCTTGAGGCCCGCCGCGGCGATTCCATCGAGCGCGCGCTGTTTCTGTGGAGATGGAAAACACAGCACGAACCAGCCGCCGTCGGCGAGATGGGCCACCGCCGCTTTCGCGTAGTCACTCACATCGCCGCGCAGCTCGAAGCGGGCGTGGGCTTTTTGCGAATCCTGCGGGAGCACGCCGGTTCCCTGCGGAAAATACGGCGGGCTGCCGGTGATGAGCGGGAATTTCCGGTCCAGCGCAAGCTCCCGGAGATCGCCGTGGGAACAATCCACCCGTCGCCGGAGTCCGTTCCCGTCGATGTTGGATTGCAACAGCCGATAGCTGATTTCCTGGGCTTCCACGCAGGTCAGCCGCGCCTCCGGACCCATGCCCCACAGCGTCAGCAAGCCCACCGTGCCGATGCCGGTTCCCAGATCGAGATGCTCCCTAACTGGCGGAGAGACCTGTTGCGCATACCACGCGGTCAGCACGTCATCCGCCGAATGCCGGTGGCCTTTCAATCGTTGCGCGATCAACCAGCCCGCCGGACCGCCGGCATCGTCTTGCCACGGTTCACGCCCGATCAAGCCTGCCGGACCGGTCAGCGCGTCGAGCGTGATTCGTTCGCCGAGTTCGGATTCGAGACAACTCCGCGCCTGTTGCCAGCGGTCCATGCCGGGTGGCGGATCAATGGATTGAGAAGTCATCGGAATGAAAGATCACACCGGCCCGATCCCGACGAGATCGCGGTCCTCGCGGGCGGATTCGAGAAACGAGCCGTCCATCGAGATCGCCTGCTTCAGGTGGCTGCGGGCGCGCGGCCCCTCGCCGAGCGTCCACAGGTAACAGGCTAGGTTGTAGTGGAAAACGGGCATTTCAAACAACGCCTTCGGGCCGCGGAGGAGTTGGTTGCAGGCTGCCAGCGTGTCGCCCGTTTCATGGAGGCAAAACGCCGCCCGCAGGAAGAATTCCGGCTCGTCCTCCGCTTTCAGGCAGAGCAGGCGGGCCGTTTCCGAAGCCGCGTTCCACTGCTCGCGGTCCATCTGCGCGGCGAGTTTCAATTCCAGCGGCGCCCGCAACCGTTGGACCTCCGTGGGCAGCGCCTGCAGCTCGTAGAGAGCCTCGTCTGCCAACCCGAGTTCCAGCCAGCCCGCAGCCGCGCGTAACGTTTTTGTCACCACCATCCGGGCGACGCTAAAACAAGCGATCCCCGCTTGGCAAACATTCAGGCTCCTAAAATTCGCGCCTTCCAATAGGTACCATGCGCCACGATGGAATCCTCGCCTTCTTGAAAAGTAAGGCTAAAATTCACAGGCAAGGAAAACACCATGACGCACTCGACCATCACCAGCAAAGGCCAGACCACCTTGCCCGCTCCCATCCGCCGCGCCTTGCACTTGAAGGCGGGCGATCGGATTTTGTATGAAATTCAGGGGGACTCGGTGGTGATCCGCCCGCAGCCTGGGGCGATGGCGGTCTTCGGGTCCCTCAAGTCTCCCGAGGGGAAAGCCGGAGCGCCCTTTGAGGAAGCGCGCGAAAAATCCCGCGAGACGTGGGTGGCCGAAGCCGCGCGGGAGGGGCAGCCATGAAACCGCTGCTACTGGATACCAATATTCTCCTGCGCTTCATCACCGGCGAACCCGCCGACCAGGCCAAGGAAACCGCCGATCTGGTGGCTGCCGCGGAAGCGGGAAAAGTGCGACTCGCCGTGCTTCCCGTGGTGCTCGCCAAGGCGGTTTTCGTGCTCACCGGATTCTACGAACATCCCCGCTCAAAGGTCGCGGAAGTGCTCTCGCATCTCATGTCCTGTCCCGGATTCCATTTCGATGAACCCGAGCGAATCCTTCACGCCCTCAAACTTTTCGGTGCGGGCAACCTGGATTTCGTGGACTGCTATCTGGCGGCGGCGGCCATCCGCGAGGGCCGCACCTTGGTTTCTTTCGACCGGGATCTTGCCAAACTCCATGGCACCACCGTCAGCAAGCCTGGGGACTGTGTGAAGTGATCTCGATGGCTGCGGCTTCTGAGTTGGATCGGCCCCAAATCGTCCTTGATCCGAAATCCGCTTCTGCGACAAATCCCAATGGACTTCGACCAGGGAAAATTCAATTTCAGCGCCAAAGGCCCGGAAGACGGCTATCGGAAATGGCGCGAGGAACTCGACGCCAAAAAGCGCGCCTTCGAAATCCGCTGGGGAGTGATTCTCGGCCGCACGGTCCGCGTGACGCTTCGGGACCACGTCAAGCCGCTCACCGGAATTCTGGAATGGGTGTCCGATCCGAAACAGGCGACGCCGAAATCCCCGCAATTCCGGATCAAGGGCGTCCTGTTCACGATCTCGGACATCGAAAGCATCGTGCAGGTAGAGACCGCGTGAGGGTCCCGATACTCGGATGCTGCGGCGACACCGAAGTAGTGGCGATCACCGGTTGCCAAGTCCGCCACAATCTCTCTGGAATCACGGGTCTGCGACCCTCAACTCTTCATCACTCTCACCGGGATGTTTTTCCGGCGCTGGATTTCCGTTCCCCGGTTATTTGGAATGGCGGGGAGTCAGCATTACCGAATCGACCGGTTTGGAAATAAAGCGCCCCATATTCCATACTGCTTCATCCCGCAGGATGAGGCTAACATGCCAGCCCACTCCGATGAAATGACCCTGGTCGAGCAAGGAACAGGATTCCGATGGATTCTCAAGGATGGCAGTCCGGCCTTTGCCGGAAGCTGGCAGAAGGCCTTTGATTTCAAGGGAGACGATCCCGCCGCCGTTCTCAAGGATGGCCGCTGGGGTTTCATCAACCGCAACGGAGAAACCGTCATTCCATTCCAGTGGGATGAGACCCATCGCTTCGACGGAAACGGCAGAGCCTGTGTGGCGATTGATCGGAAGTGGGGCGTGATTGATAGAAATGGCCGTCTCGTCGTTCCTCTCTATTTCAAATCACTCGCCGGCTTCGAATTTCACGGACCACGAGTTGCTCCCCGTCATCGGTTCCCAAGGCCCGGGTCTGATTGATCGCAAGGGCCGGACCGTGGTTGCCACCGCCAGTGGAGAATTGCAACGCATCGGAGACCCGACGGCACCCGGCAAGTTCTGGATCAGGACGGCCCCGCACCGCTCCGTCACGCCACCACCAGGCTCTTTGCGCCCTCCGTTTGAGCCAGCCTGTTATGATCAGACAGGAAAACTTATTTGGCGCGATGACATCCTGGCATCTTCGAGGATCTTCACAATTTGCGCAGCCATTTCCGGGTTGATCGCCGCCGCGCTGTTTGCGATGGGGCTGCTACACCGCTCGAAAAGAGAAATACTAGGGTCAGGCTGACGCGTTCGATTACGTTATCCGCTTTCTGACGGATTATCTGGATGGTGATACCTACCTCAAAATCAAGCGGCTGGAATCAATTCGCCTTCGTGGCGGCGATGGAGGAAATTGTGAAGAGGGATTCGGGGCGACCGGTGATCGCCCCTACATAGAAAAACGGCGACCCTTGCAGGCCGCCGTTTTTGATGGATAACAAAAATCAGATTCCCTTTTTCACGACGTCGGTGAGGAGGTCGATGACGCGGTTGGAGTAGCCCCACTCGTTGTCATACCAGCTGACGAGCTTGAAGAACGTCGAGTTCAGCTCGATCGAGGAGCCGGCATCGAAGATCGACGAGCGCTTGTCGTGGATGAAGTCGCTGGAAACCACTTCGTCGCCGGTGACGCCGAGGATGTCCTTGAGGTAGGTGTCGGACGCCTTTTGGAGGGCGGCGGTGATTTCCTTGAGGGAGGTCGGCTTGGTGGTCTTCACCGTGAGGTCCACGACGGAGACGGTCGGGGTCGGCACGCGGAACGACATGCCGGTGAGCTTGCCTGCCACTGCCGGGCAAACGAGCGCCACGGCCTTGGCCGCGCCGGTGGTGGACGGGATGATGTTGATGGCGGCGGAACGGCCACCTTTCCAATCCTTCTTGGAAGGACCATCGACCGTTTTCTGGGTCGCGGTGTAGGAGTGAATGGTGGTCATCAGACCTTCCTCGATGCCGAAACCTTCCTTGAGGAGGACGTGGACGAGAGGAGCGAGGCAGTTGGTGGTGCAGCTCGCGTTGGAGATGATGTGGTGCTTGGAAGGATCGTATTGATCGTCGTTCACGCCCACCACGAAGGTCGCGTCCTCACCCTTGGCAGGTGCAGAAATGATGACTTTCTTGGCACCGGCGGTGATGTGGCCCTTGGCTTTTTCCGCTTCGGTGAAGAGGCCGGTGGACTCGATGACGACTTCCACGCCGAGCTCTTTCCAGGGCAGACCTTCCGGGCTGCGGGCGCTGACGACTTTGATTTCGTGGCCGTTGACGACGATGATGTCGTCGTCTTCGAGCTCAGGGGAGGACTTCTTCGAGGAAACCGTTCCCGAGAAGCGACCCTGCGTGGAGTCATACTTGAGGAGGTAGGCAAGGTTGTCGGCAGGAACGATGTCACCGACGGCGACGACGTTGAAGGTGGTTCCGAGGTGGCCTTGTTCGACGAGGGCACGGAAGACAAGGCGGCCGATGCGGCCGAATCCGTTGATGGCGATGGTGGTCATGACTGTGTTTGAAATGCCGATGCGGCTCTTCCGCCCGACGGCGGGATTGTGCATGCGGAGTGCCAAGCGTCAATCTTCGGGGCCAAAACCTTGGAAATTCATGAAATCCGCGAAATTTCCCAACGGAAAAGCGGACCTCCCGTTTCGCAAGACCCGCTTGCTTGATCGATGCGGTTCGCTAATACCGCGCGATCAAACTATTCGGGAGGAGCGGCGTCCTTGAGTTTTTCCACGGCTTTCTCCGCGGCTGCGGCGGCTTCTTCCAAAGCTTTCGTGGCAACGTCCTTGGTGGCGTCTTTGACCTCGGCGGCTTTTTCCTTGGCTTTCTCGCCGGCTTTTTCCATCGCGGCCTTGGCGTCGGATTTGGCTTCATCCAGCTTTTTGTCGGCGTCCTTGGCCATTTCCTTCATGCCTTCGGCCATCTGCTCGGCTCCGGCCTCCATTTTCTCGGAGGCGGTTTTTTTCGCCTCGCAGGCGGCGAACACGAGGGGCAGGGCGAGCGCGGGAATCCAGAATTTGATTTTCATGATGTTGGTTGGTTGGTTAATCGTAACGATTTTGGCCTTGGCCAAAATGGAAGATAACTGATTCGGATGAGTTGTCAAAGACTCGAATTTCCTTCAACCGGCTGGAGATTTCACGGTTTACGGAACACCGCAACCTGCCAAGATCGCGCGCGTGCACCTACCTGAAAAACGCCGCGCCGGCATCCTGATTCCCGCATTCACCCCACGCCGCGAGGGCGACCTCGGGATCGGCGACACGCTGGCCTTGCGGGAATGGATCGACTGGGCCGCGGAGCACCAGGTGGGATTCATCCAGCTTCTGCCGATCAATGAAAACGGCACGGAGGAAAGTCCATACAGCGGGATTTCCTCGGTCGCGCTGGATCCGATTTACCTGGCCTGCGAGGCCGCGGAAATCCCCGGGCTGAAGGAGTCGGACGTCGCGCTGGCGCGGGACCGCCTGCAAGGCGCGCGGATGTCGCCGCTGGTGAACTACCCGGCGGTGCGGAGCGCGAAACGAAACCTGCTGGAACTGGCGTGGTCGAGGTTCGACCAGGCGGAATCCTTGCTGGTGAAAGAGTTCGCGCTGTTCCGGAAGCAGGAGGACGAGTGGCTGGGCGACTACTGCCTGTTCCGCTATCTGATGGAACTTCACGGCGAGAATTTGACTTGGGACAAATGGCCGGAGACCTGCCGGACGCCGAAAAAGGCGCGGGAGTTCATCGACAGACATCGCGTGCGGGACGAGGCCGTGGTGGATGACCGGCTCGGGTTTTTCGCGTTCGCGCAGTGGCTGTGTTTCCGCCAGTGGCTGGCCCTGCGCGCCCACGCGGAGCTGCGCGGCGTGAAGCTGATGGGCGATGTGCCCATCGGGATCAGCTGGCATTCGTGCGACGTGTTTTTCAACCAAGGCGACTTCCACCTCGACTGGTGCGGCGGCTCGCCTTCCGAGGGAAACAGCCAGTCCGATCTGTTTTTCCAGCAGTGGGGCCAGAACTGGGGCATCCCGCTCTATCGCTGGGACCACATGCAGGCGAACGGTTTCACCTGGTGGAAAAAGCGGATCGAACGGCTGACGCGGATTTTCCAAATCTTCCGGCTTGACCACATCCTCGGGTTCTACCGGATTTACGCCTTCCCGTGGCGGCCTGAGCGCAACCACGAATTCATCGGGCTCAGCCACGAGCAGGCGGCGGCGATCAACGGCGGACGCCTGCCCCGCTGGTTCCTGCGGCCTGACGACACGGTGGAAAACAAAGCCGCCAACCGCGACGACGGCGATGTCCGGCTGCGCGCCATTCTCGAAGCCGCGGAAGGCTGCGAAGTCATCGCGGAAGACCTCGGCTGGGTGCCGGATTACGTCCGTCCCCATCTGGCGGATCTCGGGATCGCCGGCTACCGGATTCCGCACTGGGATTGCAACGAGCAGGGCCACCCCACCCCCGGCAACTCGTTCCCGGAAAACTCCTTCGCCACCTACTCCACCCACGACCACGATCCGATCAACGGGATCTGGCACGGCTGCCTCGGCGTCATCCAACAGCATCAGGAAAACCCCACCGAACAAACCGGCTGGGCCGTGGGCGGGGCGCAGAACACGCTGCGGATCCTCGCCGAATTCGCCGGAATCCCGATCGGCGACCACGCGCCGTGGCCGCCGTTCACCGAAGGCGTCCGGCTGCGGCTCATCAAGGCGCTGTTCGCCTCCAACTCGCGCTACGCCGCCTTGATGATCACCGAACTCTTCAACCTCGACGAGCAGTTCAACCACCCCGGCACTTCCGGCGGGGAAAACTGGCGCCTCCGCCTGCCGTGGACGCTCGACGAGATCCACGCGAATCCCGAACTGGAAGGAAGCTGCCAGAAACTCGCCAACCTCATCAGCATCACCCACCGGGCGTGAGCGAGCTCATCCGCCGACCGAAAGAACCCCGTCTGACAGAATCCGCGCCCGCAGGCCGCCGCGGAAATCCGCCTTGAGAAATTCCTCCGCGCCGGGAGCGACAGCCTCCTCCATCCAGTAACAGGGTTTGCATTCTTCGCTGGCTTCGAACTCGACGCCCTGGAAACGGAACCGCTTGCCGACCCATTCCGCCAGATCGACTCCGCGGACGATCAGGTTCCTGCGGAAGAGCGAACTGGAAATCTCCGGCCGCGAGAAACGGTCGCGCACTGCTTGCACGGCGTCGGCGTCGAAGAAAGTCACCTGCCCCTTGAAGTCCGGCTTGTAGCCGAAATAGCGGTCGCCGCGCAGGCCCATTCCCGCCACACACTCGACTTCCGAGACGCCGCGGATGCTGTGTTCGAGGCGCCCCAGCTCGTGGCGGCCGCGGAAATCATTGCCCTCGGAGATCCAGATTTCCAACAGCTCCGCCTGCCACTCGGGAATCCCCTCCCCCGCCCTGCCGGTCTCCGCGGACTTGTTATCCGGGCCGACCCACTCGCTGTGGCCGTCGGCGTAGGTTTCCTTTTTCCAGATAGGCAGCTCGTATTTCAGCCGCTCCATGATCGCGCGGGCGGCATCAAACGCCGGCCCGCGGTGGGCGGACGCGACGCCGACCCAGACCGCGGCCTCGCCGATTTCCAGCGGCCCGGTGCGATGCGCCGCCTGCGCCGCGAGGATGCCGTGGCGCGCCGCCTCCTCCTCGAGAATGCGCTGGCCGGTCGCAATCGCGAGCGCCGGATAGGCCTGGTATTCCAAGCCGCTCACCGCCTGCCCGGCGTTGTGATTTCTAACCCGCCCGTCGAAGGTGACCACCGCGCCCGCGGCGGGATCGCGGAGTTCCGCCGCCAGCGACGCGATGTCGATGGCCTGGCTGACGAGTGAAAACCGGATGGCGGACATGGTGGGAACTTTCTAGCCTCCCGACATGGGTGGAAGGAAAGCGATTGAGTCTTTTTCTGAAAGCGGGTGCTCCCAGGAAACGAATTCGTCATTCACCGCGACGCGGAAATCCGCGGTCGAGAGCCCGAGCGCGTGTGCTGCATCGAGCTCGGCGTAAAGCGCGGCCGGCGTAGTTGCGGCGCTGGTGACTCGCTCGTCCGCGAGCCCGCGACGCTCGGCGAGCAGGCCATAGTAACAGACGGTGACGGTCATGGGATTTTCGCGGTGGCCCAGTCTTCGGGCGTGTTGGCGTTGTCGAGCGCGCGCGGCGTCACCGGCTCCAGCAGGCGGCAGTCGTTGCGGATGAGGATCTTTCTCGGGCAGCTGAAATCATCGGCCTGGGCCTGTTCGAGAATGGGCAGCGCCGCCTGCGAATAGAGCGTGCACAGCGGCTCCGGCAGCCCGTCGAACTCGCTGCGATAGGCGAGGAATTTCTCGTCTGATTGTTTCGACGAGATGAGGTGGGCGAGCGTCGCGGCATCCAACCGTGGCAGGTCGCAAGCAAGGACGAGCCAGTCGGCGGCCGGGTCCAGGCGCATGGCGGCGACGATCCCGGCGATCGGCCCGAGACTGGCGCCTTCGGGATCGCGGACGATTTCCACGCCATCAAGACCGGCGGGAATTTCCTGATCGTGGCGAAGGGAAATGGCGATCGTTTCGCAGCCGGCTTCGCGCAGCAAATCATGGCAGCGCCGCAGCAAAGTCCGGCCGTCCGGATGGACCAGCGCGGCTTTGTCCCGGCCCATCCGCGAGCTGCGGCCGCCTGCCAACACGAGACCGCGGAGTTTGGATTCGGGTTTCATGCGTGGAAATCTCCGGACTTGCCGCCGGTTTTGGAAATGAGCCGCAGATCGTGGATGCGGATCGCTTTGTTCATCGCCTTGCACATGTCGTAAACGGTGAGCGCCGCGACGCTGGCTCCCGTCATCGCTTCCATCTCGACGCCTGTTTTGCCGGTGGTGGAAACCTCGCAGCGGATGAAGATTCCTGTTTCGTTAGGAATGATTTGAAACTCACAGTTCTCGACTGGCAGCGGGTGACAAAACGGGATCAGCTCGCTCGTTTTCTTCACCGCCATCGTCCCGGCGATGATGGCGGTCTGGAACACCGGCCCTTTCGGTCCTTGCAGGTCGTTGTTTTGAAATCTCGCGATGATCTCCGCGCCCAGCTCCATGCGCGCCTCCGCCACGGCGGTGCGGCGGTTCGCGGATTTCCCGGTGATGTCCACCATCGTCGGCTGGCCCTCGCGGACGTGGGTGAAATTTTGATCGTTAGAATTCATAGCCATGGGGTGAATGGGAAGGCGGCGGAAATGGCGTGCGCCTCGCCGCGCGGAGGCAGGGTGACGAATCCGTCGCTGTTGAGCAAGCCGATGAAATCGCCGCTATTGCCGGTGGCCGCGGGTTCGGCCCGGCCATCGGCGCGGAGCGTGACTGGCAGATGGCGCGTGAACCCGGAAAGCGGCATCGCGCCGTCGCCCATCACCACGCGGCGGAGGGACGGCCGCGGCAGGCCGGATGCCACGGCGAGCGCGGGAAACACGAACGCGTGCAGCCCGGTCAGCGCCGAAACCGGATTTCCCGGCAGCGCCATGACCACCTGCCCGCCCGGACCGATCCAGCAGCCGGCGGGTTTCCCCGGACGTTGCGCCACGCCGTGGAAAATCTCGCGGCAGCCGAGGTCCGCGAGCAGCGCGGGGACGAAATCGCGCGCACCCTTTGAGACAGCCCCCGTTAGGAC
>JBFZFJ010000404.1:0-4750 GCA_041306405.1 Verrucomicrobiales bacterium
CAGGCTGGCGACGCGGCCTTCCAGTTCCATGCGCCCGGTGGTGGGCTGGGTGATGCGGCTGAGGAGCTTGAGCAAGGTGGACTTGCCCGCGCCATTGCGGCCGATGATGCCGACCGCCTCGCCCTGCTTGATCTCAAAATTCACGTCCTTGAGCGCCCAGAAGTCTTCGACTGATTTTGAATTTTGGATTTTGGATTTTGAATTGCCAAACAGGCCCTTGGCCTTGCCGGTGAGGACGTCGCGCAGGGTCTTGTAGCGGGGCCCCTGCTGCTGGTGGCGGAGGAGGTATTTCTTGCCGAGGTTTTCGACGCGGATGACGGGAGACATGGAGATGTTAAATTTTGAATTTTGGATTTTGAATGGGAAGAGATGCCGCTGCGCGGCAATGTTGGATTTTGAATTTTGAATGACTGAGCTTAAGGACGGTTCGAAGAACGACTCTTCCGCATCCAAAATTTAAAATTCAACATTCAAAATCAATCCCCCGCGCTCTTCACGATTTAAGTTAGAATTCGCTTGATGGATTCTATGTCGTTGATCAGAGGGGTAACTTGATCTTCCGGTAGGACGTTGCCATCGCGAGTCAGGCGGAGCCAGTAGTGGGTTTCACGAGCTTCCTTGGCGGCGATGGACATTTTTGAGCGGAAATCCGCCCGGCTTTGCGCTGCTTGGGCTTCCTCCACATTAGCGCCAATGCTCGTGCCTGCCCGCCAAAGCTGCGATGCCAGATCATATTCCTTCTTTTCGCGGATCGCTTTAGCCTAAGCCATGATCTCCAAGGCGAAAGCATATGACTTTTCCAGAATGACGTTCTCTTCTTTCATTCAAAATCCAACATTTAAAATTCAAAATTGGATGTGATTTAGCGGCGCGGAGCGACGCTAAATCACATCCGCGAAAGCGCGCTCGGTCCTGCGGAAGTACCAAATTCCTCCCGCGGCGATGAGGAAGACAAGGACCAGCGAGATGGCGAAGCCGCCCCAGTGGAAGAACTCGGCCTTGCCGGTGATGGCCCAGCGGAAACCGTCGATGACGCCGACCATCGGGTTGATGGAATAGAGCAGCCGCCATTTCTCGGGGACCACGCTGCTGCTGAAGCCCACGGGGGAGACGTAGAGCCCGAACTGGACGATGAAGGGGATGACGTAGCGGAAGTCGCGATACTCGACATTGAGGGCGGCCAGCCAGACGCCCGCGCCGAACGCGGCCAGGAAGGCGACGGCGGTGAACGGGATGATGAGGAGAATGTGCCAGGTGGGCATAATGCCATAGAACAGCATCATCGCTGCAAGAATGCACAAGGAGATCAGGAAGTCGGTGAGGGCGACGATGATGGAGCTGGCCGGGACGACGAGGCGCGGAAAGTAGATTTTCGAAATCATGTTCGCGTTGCCGACCAGGCTGTTGCTGGCCTCGGACAGGGCGGAGGCGAAAAACTGCCACGGCAGCATGGCCGCGAAAACGAGAATCGGATAGGGCACCCCTCCGGAGGGCATCTTGGCCACCTTGCTGAAGATCACCACGAAGACGATGGTGGTGAGGACCGGGCGGATCACCGCCCACAGCACGCCGATGACGGTTTGCTTGTAACGGACGATGATATCCCGCCACGAGAGGAAGAGGAACAGTTCACGGTATTTCCAAAGGTCGGCCCAGTAGTGGCGTTCGGATTTTCCGGCTTCAATGATTAATCGGCTCAAGGTAGTGTGGGGTAAGAGGGTGATTTTGAATTTTGAATTTTGAATTTTGGATGGGAAGAGGAAGGGGAAGGCCGCTGCGCGGCAATGGTGAATTTTGAATTTTGAATTTTGGATGGGAAGAGACGCTACCCGCGAATGGACGCGAATTGAGAAAGGATTGAGAGAAGCGTTGTAGCGGCGCTCTGTGAGCGTCGATGCCAGTGGGAAGGGGAAGGCCGCTGCGCGGCAATGTTGAATTTTGAATGAGGGGAGCGAGGGAGTCCCGCCCTCACGGGCAATGAAGATAGATCACGAGAAAGAAGGGAGATTTCTCCCATTTAAAATTCAAAATTCAAAATTTCTCACCGAGTGCGGCGAGGTATTTGCCGTAGTGCGAGTTGAGCAGGGGCTCGGCGAGAGCGCGCACTTGCTCGGCCGAAATCCAGCCGTTTTCGAAGCAGATCTCTTCGGGGCAGCCGATTTTGAGGCCCTGCCTTTTTTCGATGGCCCGGACAAATGAGATGGCCTCGACCATGGAATCATGGGTGCCGGTATCGAACCAGGCGTGACCGCGTCCGAGTGTTTTGACGTTGAGTTTGCCGCTTTGTAGATAGGCGTCGTTGACGGCGGTGATTTCGAGTTCCCCGCGGGCGGAGGGTCGGATTTCCTTGGAAATGCGCACGACGTCCTCGTCGTAAAAATACAGCCCGGTGACCGCCCAGTTGGACTTGGGGTGGAGCGGTTTCTCCTCGATCGAGACCGCTCGGTGCTCACGGTCGAACTCGACGACGCCGTAGCGCTCGGGATCGGGCACATGATAGCCGAACACGGTGGCGCCTTCGGTCGTGGCGCTGGCTTCCCGCAGCAGGGTGGAGAGCCCGTTGCCATAGTAGATGTTGTCCCCGAGGATCAGGCAGGACGGGCTGCCATCCAGGAAGCGCTCGCCGATGTGGAAGGCCTGCGCGAGACCTTCGGGCTTCGGTTGCACGGCATAGGAGATGGAGATCCCCCAGTCCGCGCCGTCGCCGAGCAGGCGGTGGAACTGGTCGGCGTCCTGCGGCGTGGTGATGATCAGAATCTCACGGATGCCGGCCAGCAGCAGCATGGAGAGCGGATAGTAGATCATCGGCTTGTCATAGATGGGGAGCAACTGCTTGCTCACCGCCTTGGTGATCGGGTAGAGGCGGGTGCCGGAGCCGCCGGCGAGGATGATGCCTTTGCGGGGTTTGTCGTGGGTGTTCATGGGGGTAGCCGCTGCGCGGGGGATTTTTAATTTTGAATTTTTAATTTTGGATTTTGAATGGGAGAGGGAGAGTCGCTGCGCGGCGGATTTTTATTTTTTAATTTTGAATGGGAGAGGCGAAAGGGTGTTCTTGGTCATTCAAAATCCAAAATTCAAAATTCAAAATCGCCTCCCATCACCTTGCCAGGCGGTCCATGCAGCGTTGCAGGGCGTCACGCCACGGCGGGATGGTCAGGCCGAAGTGGCGGGTGGTCTCACTGCAATCGAGGACGCTCCATCGCGGCCTTGTGGCGGGTGACGGGTAATCCGAGGTGGGGATCGGCCTCAGGCGCGGGCGGACGTATCCGCCAGCGGCGGCGGTTTCAAAAATGGCGTCGGCGAAGTCGAACCAGGTGGTCGCTCCCGAGTTGCTGAAATGGTAGATGCCCGGCGGGTAGGGGCGTCCTTCCAACAGGCCGGCGGCGATCAGGAGCAATCCTTCCGCGAGGTCCACGGCGTAGGTGGGGCAGCCGTGCTGGTCGCTGACGATGGCGAGTTCCTCGCGCGACGCGCCGAGGCGCAGCATGCTTTTGACGAAGTTGTTGCCCCAGGGGCTGAAGATCCAACTCGTCCGGAAGATGTAGGAATCCCGGTGGGCGGCTTGCACCGCCCACTCGCCGGCGAGCTTGCCGCGGCCGTAGGCATTCAAGGGCGCGGTCGGGTCGGCAGGGTTCCACGGCACTTCACCCGTGCCGGAAAACACATAATCGGTGGAGACGTGCAGCAAGGGGATGCGGGCCGCCGCACAAGCCAGCGCCAGATGATGCGGGCCGACGGCGTTGGCCAGAAAGGCTGCGGCTTCGTGGGACTCGGCGGCATCCACGGCGGTGTAGGCCGCCGCGTTGATGATCAAAGCCGGACGGAGTTTTTGAAACGCGTGCTCTATCTGACCGGCATTCGTGATATCCGCGGAGGCTCTGTCCAGAACGACCACGGCTGCTCGGGTGGAGAGGGATGGCCCGAGTTCGGCCAAGGCCCGGCCAAGCTGGCCGCCTCCGCCAAACACGAGAATCACGGGTGTTGAGTCGGGCTTTGGATTCATCAAAATCATTTTTCAAGGCCCAGGCGCTCACCCGCATACTTGGAATCAAGAATGGGTTGCCACCATTGCGGGTTCTCCAGATACCAGCGCACCGTTTTCTCGATGCCGCTGTCGAAATTCTCCTGCGCGCGCCAGCCGAGTTCTGTTTCGAGCTTGGCGGCATCGATCGCGTAGCGGGCATCATGGCCCGGGCGATCCCTGACATGGGTGATCAGGCTCTCGTGTCCATATTGATCACCTTCGGGAGTCTGCCGCCCACCAGATAGCGGCAGAGGGCCGAACCAATGAATCCGGCTCCGCCGGTGACAATGACAGTGGGTAGGGAATTGCTCATCTTTGATGTTTTTTCCGGTGTTGATCCGTTCATGGGCCAAACGGAAACAATCCCGCGGGCAGTTTGGAAAGCGGGGGCAGTTCCGCGTCTTTTTCGGAGGTGACCGGCGTTCCGGGCCATTGCCAATCGATCGCCAGATCCGGATCATTCCAAGAGATCCCGGAGTCGGATTCCGGGGCATAATAGGCGGTCACTTTATAATAGACCTCCGTGTCAGGCTCGAGCGTGATGAAGCCGTGGGCGAACCCCTCGGGGACGAGAAGCTGATGGTCGTTTTCCGCGGAGAGTTCCACCGCGACATGCCGGCCGAAGTCCGGCGAGCCGCAGCGGAGGTCCACCGCCACGTCCAGAATCCGTCCGCGCAAGACCCGGATCAGTTTGGCCTGCGCGTGCGGCGGCTTCTGGAAATGCAG
>JBFZFJ010000405.1:0-2574 GCA_041306405.1 Verrucomicrobiales bacterium
ACTCCTACGGCCCGCTTCCGCTCGCCGTCGGCATCGTGGCGGCGGCGATCTCCGCGGCCATCGCGGTGAAATGGCTGGTTTCCTACCTGCAAAGCCACGGCCTCTCCGTCTTCGGCTGGTACCGCATCGCGCTCGGCGTGGTCATCGGCGGGCTGGTCGCTGCCGAGGTTTTCACCGCCTAGCAGAGCCGGACGAGTCCGGCCACAAAGTCGAATCCCCACCCGGAAATCCCGCTCAAGATATCGCGACGGCAGGTCACGCATGCTCCACGGGGTTTCCGCCGGTTTAGAACCTGTCGGGATCTGGGGCCAAAGGATTCCGGGGGCGGGTGAAAAAAAAGCCTCCCCGGATATCCGGGGAGGCTTGAAAACTACTTTCGAATAAACCGGTTCAGCAATTAGAAGCGGAAGTTGGCACCGACCACGAAGCCGGCAAGGCCGATGTCGTCACTACCTTCACCGTAACCAGCACCGGCCCACCATTGACCCTCGACACCGAGGCGGACATTGGACGAGACATTGCTGAAGGAGAAGTCGTACTGCATGCCGAGACCGAGCTCGCTGATGAAGAGGACATCGTCACTGCTGTCGGAATAGGAACCATTCGGCAATCCACTAGAGGTGTAGCTATCGGAATAGTCCCTTGAGCCGAACACCACGGACTGCTCGGCCGTGCCGTAGAGGGAGAAGCCGTTGGCCAGCGAACGGGTGGCATCGATACCAACCACAATGCCGAGACCGCTGAAATCAGAGTTGTTATGACTGGTGTAATCATTGATCGGGTCGGGATTGAGCGTGTTTTCGAAGCTGTGTTTTCTATCCTGTTCAGCTTGGGCCCAACGCAGACCCAAGTAGGGGGAAAGCGAAAACTTGTCACTTGGAGTGAAGTGCTGACCGACAACCAAGTCGAAATAGGAGGCATCCAGGTCCTCGCTTCCGTCATAATCGGAGTCGGCATTACCGAAATCCTCATTCTTATAGTCATAGAGGTCGGCGCTGTAACCGAAGCCGGTGAACTTGACAAAAAGGCCGTCACTGAATTCGTAGCCGACGGAGCCGCGGAAACCAAATTCGTAATCGGCATCATCTTGCTCGCCGCTGTAGCCAGCATAGGCTTTGAGGGCGAGAGCTTCCAGCCCGACGGTCCAGCCTTGAGGGCAGTCAGATTGTGGGGCAGGTGCCGTGGCAGGGGTGACTTCACCGGCGAACGTAGGCGCGGCGGTCAACAACAGTGGGATCATGTATTTTTTCATGCGGGGGAATTGACTATCTGGAACGCCGAAATACGTCAATCCCAAATTCGCCCCGACATCCCAAATTCGCGCGCAGCTTTTTTGTTCAAAGCGCCCCGGGAAAAGCCATCGTATCCCGGCGGGCGAGTGGGTTCATCAGTCCGGATCAGTCCGGATCAGCTCCGATCAGGCACTTGAACTCCTCGAACTTGCCGTTCGGCCCGCGCGGGATCTCGGCGGGGAAGCTGAAGACGACTTCGAACGAGTGGCCGACGTTTCGGAGCATGACCTCAGCCACCTTGGCTTGCTCCCCGGAGTCCAGCGGGCGCTCCATCACCAACTTCACTTCGAGACTTTGGAGCGAATGCTGGAGGAATTGGAATTGATAGAGCGGCACTCCGGTCAGGACGGTGATTTGGCCGTGGTCCCCGAAGTTGGGGAAGATGTTCTCGCCGCTGGGCAGCATCAAGCGGTTACGGGTGCGCCCGTGGACGCGCTTCAGGACGGGCAGACCACGCCCGCAAGGGCACGCTTCCGCGAGTTCACCATAGTCACCGATCTCATAGCGGATCAGGGGCGTGACGAAGTTGTTCAGGTTGGTCAGGACGATTCGACCGACCACGCCAACCGGACACGGACGATCGTTATCGTCGAGAATTTCGACGACAACACTCTCCCCCTGGATGTGATAATGGTCGTGGTCGGGGCACTGAAGCGCGATATAGCCCGATTCCTCGCAGGAATAGCAGTCGACGATTTCGACCTGCCAGGCTTCCGACAGCCGCCGCCGAGCTTCAGGCGTCACAGTCTCCCCGACGGTGCGCAGTTCGCGCAAGCGCGGCAGGACCAGCCCATGCCGTGCCGCATAGGCGGCGAGCGCCTGCAGGTTCGAAGCGTAGGAAACGATAAAGTCCGGTTTTTCGCGTTGAAGCCAAGCCATTTGGTCCTCAAGCGTGGAGTTGACGTTGAGCACCGCCGACGGTCCGGACTTGAAGAGTTGGTCGGTGATTCCTCCCCAACTCGGGTGGGAGATTCCATCGGGTGCTTCGGCCACGCCGCGATGAAACCAGCGAATGGTGCAGAGTTTGCCGGACCAATCGCGGGGATGCCAGAGCAGGTCGCGCAACGCGAAGGCACCCCAGAGCGCCTGAGTCGCGGCGGTGCGACCAAAGCGGATGGGCCGTCCGGTCGAGCCCGAGGTCATGGCGAAAGCCACCGGGCCATGTTCCTTGGGCGGGGCCGTTGACAGGAATTGTCCGGCACCGGACTGAAAATCCGCGCGACTCACCACGGGCAGGGTCTCGAGGAAGGCGCGATCGATGGTCTCCGGCAGGCTGATGTCC
>JBFZFJ010000406.1:0-24817 GCA_041306405.1 Verrucomicrobiales bacterium
GTGACAAGCTCGAGCGAGCCCTTGCGGCTTTCCACCGTGCGGCGGGAAATCGCGAGGCGTTCATCGAGGTTTTTGAGGTCGATGTAGGCGCTGGCGACGGAGGCGACGAGCGAGGTCTGGACGCCGTCGCGCTGGGATTCGGTGGACAATAAGTTAGCGCGGGCGGCCTGGTTGTTGCGACGGATGCCGCCCCAGAGATCGGCTTCCCAACTCAGGAAACCGGTCAGGCCGTAGGATTCCGACGAGCGGTCGCCGGTGAAAGTGGTGGAGCCGGCATTTCTCGAACTATAATTCGTGGCGGCGTCGGCGCTGCCGTCAAGCCGTGGGAACCAAGCGGAGCGGGAGATTTCCGCCTGGGCGCGGGCGGCTTCGATGCGGTAAGTGGCGGCGACGAGGTCCGGGTTGTTTTGGAGGGCGCGGGCGATCAGGGTGCTCAGCGTGGAGTCGGTGAAAACCTTGCGCCACGCCTTGTCGCCAAAGGAAATGCCGTGCGGCGCGATGTCGCCGCAGATGGAGGAGGGCAGCGCGGTTTCCGGCGAGCCGGGCTCCGGACCGAGGACACAGGAGCTGATGAGAACCACGCTAGGCAGGATGAAAATCGGGCGCATTGGAATCGGTGGAATGTTGCTTGGGTGCCGCAGTGCCGCGCGAGTTTGTCTCAAGCGACAGGCCGAGGCTAGCAACATTCTCAGGATCGGGGCGAGAAGGATTTTTCGGCGGAGTGGGTTTTCGGTCGCCGCGGCGGTGGCATGTCACGACCCGGCTTGTGAGTCACCCTGAATGAATACCGACTGCTTGCCGACTTCCAGGGCGCGCTTGGAATCCAGAAGTCCGAAAAGCTGGATCGTCTTGGCCACGAGCCCGCTCCAGCCGGTCTGATGGCTGGCACCGAGTCCGGCGCCGTTGTCGCCGTGGAAATATTCGTAGAAAAGGAGGTGGTCGCGCCAGTGCGGATCGTTCTGGAACTTCTCGCTGCCGCCGAAGACCGGACGCCGGCCGTGTTCGTCGGGCAAAAAGATCCGCCCGAGTCGGTCCGCGATTTCCTTGGCGACATCGAACAGGTTCATCCATTTTCCCGAGCCCGTGGGGCACTCGATTTTGAAGTGGTCGCCATAGTAGATGTGGAAATTCAGCAGCGCCCGGATGATCATCACGTTCACCGGCATCCAGATCGGGCCGCGCCAGTTGGAGTTGCCGCCGAACATGCCGCTGTCCGACTCGCCCGGCAGATAGTCCACCCGGTGCTCCTCGCCTTGCACGTGGAAGATGTAAGGATGCTGCTCGTGGAACTTCGAAAGCGCGCGCAGGCCGTAGGGGCTCAGGAACTCGTTCTCGTCGAGCATCCTCGTTAGAATCCGGCGCAGCCGCTCCGGGTTGACCAAGGCCAGCAACCCGCGCCCGGCCACGCCCAAATGACCCGGACCGGTCGGATGGATGGCATCCTCGATTTCCGGAATGCGGCGCAAGCGTTCCGACATCAGGGTCATCGCCCGCGGAATCGCGTCGCGCTGCGATTGCTCGATCACCGTAGTGGCGCAGAGGGGCAGGAGCCCCACCATCGAGCGCACCTTGAGCCGCGTGGCGCTGCCGTCCGGCAGCCGCAGCAGGTCGTAGTAGAAACCGTCCTCCTCGTCCCACATGCCTTCCTGGCCGGGTTTGTTCATGGCCAGGGCGATATAGTAGAAATGCTCCACAAACTTGAGCACCATGTCCTCGTAAGATGGATCGTGCACGGCGAGTTCCACCGCGAGCTCGAGCATGTTCTGGCTGAAAAGGGCCATCCACGCGGTGCCGTCCGCCTGCTCCAGATTTCCACCGGTGGGTAGCGGCGCGCTGCGGTCGAAGATGCTGATATTGTCGAGGCCGAGGAAGCCGCCCTCGAACACGTTCTTGCCGAAGCGGTCCTTGCGGTTCACCCACCAGGTGAAATTCAGCACCAGCTTGTTGAACGTCGATCGGAGGAAATCGAGATCCACCTCACCGCGCAAGGCCTGCTCGGTGCGGTGCAGAAAGAGCGTCGCGAACGCGTGGACCGGGGGATTTACGTCGCTGAAGTTCCACTCGTAGGCGGGCATCTGCCCGTTAGGATGCAGGTAAACACTCTTGAGCATCAGTTTCATCTGCTCCTTGGCGAAATCCGGATCGACGATCGAGAGCGGGAGGGTGTGGAAGGCCAGGTCCCAGGCCGCGTACCAAGGATACTCCCACTTGTCGGGCATCGAGATGATGTCCTCGTTCACCATGTGGAACCACTCCGAGTTGCGGGTGTTTCGATAGCCGGCGTGGAGGGGATTGGAGTGGTGCTCGTCGAGCCAGTTGTCGCCGTCGAAGAAGTAGAACTGCTTGCTCCAAAGCATGCCGGCGATGGCTTGGCGCATCACCATGGCCGCGTCCGCGCTCACCGAAGGCGGCGTGACCGACTGGTAAAACCCGTCGGCCTCACGCAGCCGGTTCGCGAAGACCTCGTCGAATTTCTCTTCGAAGGGCGGGTCGATCCGGTCCGCGGAACCGCTGGCGATCCGCAGTCGAATCACCTCGGTCTGACCGGCGCCGACATTGAGCTGATAGTGCGCCGCGACCTTGGTGCCCTGCTTGCCGGGGTTGACCGTTTCCTGATAGCCGTCAACCACACGGTTGTTGATTCCGTCCTTCACGTACGGACTCTCGTTCTTCTGCCCGGCAAACAACCGCTCGTTGTTGGTTTCGTTTTCAGTGAACAGCAGCGGCACCTCGCCCTCGCAGGAAAGGACCAGCTCGCCAAGCAGCGGATGGGTGGCCGCCACCGCGCTGGTGCCGGCCGCGGATTCGATCTGTTGGAGATTGGGTTTGGTGGCGGCCCGGTTGGACGCGGCGATCCACGTCGCCCAGTCGTTCCGGAACCAGAGAGTCGGCAGGAGATGCAGCGCGGCGGCATCCGGACCCCGGTTGGCGGCGGTGATCCTCACCAGGATGTCATCCGGGCCGGCTTTGGCATACTCCACGAAGACGTCGAAGTAGCGGTTCTCATGGAAGACGCCGGTATCCAGCAATTCATACTCGAACTCGTTGCGCGAGCGACGGCGGTTCGTCTCTACCAGGTCGCCGTAGGGAAACGCCGCCTGCGGGTATTTGTAGAGATACTTCATATACGAGTGGGTCGGCGTGCTATCGAGATAGAAGTAATATTCCTTCACGTCCTCGCCGTGGTTCCCCTCGCTGTTGGTGAGGCCGAACAAGCGCTCCTTGAGAATCGGGTCCTTGCCGTTCCACAGCGCCAGCGCGAAACAAAGGCGCTGCTTGTCATCGGAAATTCCAGCGATGCCGTCCTCGCCCCAGCGGTAGGCGCGCGAGCGGGCGTGGTCGTGGGTGAAGAAGTTCCAGGCGTCGCCATTCTCGCTGTAGTCCTCGCGGACCGTGCCCCATTGCCGCTCGCTGAGATAGGGGCCCCATTTCTTCCATGGAATGCCCGCCTCGCGGGCCTCGTTCAAACGGTTTTGTTCCGCGACACCGGTGGTTTGCTGCTGGTTCATGGCTACTCCTCTTCTCGTTGGCCACCGAGTCAGGCATCGCGCGGTTTCGGTCATCCGGGCCATCACCGCAGGGTGATTGAACAGGTGGAAGTTGCTGATTTGAACATAGTCCTTCGCTCCACAATTCCAAGGAATTTGTTACCTGCCCAACCACCACTGGCAGCTCGGTCCGCGTTTTCTTGGAACTCTTGAAGAAAACCCGCAAAAGCTCGCGTATGAGCATTTCAACCTCATGAATCCCAAATCCATCCCTACCTTCAATGCGCTCGCCATCGCGGCCCTCGTTTCCGGTTCGCTGCACGCCGATGTGAAACCCAACCCGCTGTTCACCGACGGCGCGGTTCTGCAACGCGGCCAGCCGGTTCCGGTCTGGGGCACCGCACGGGATGGCGAGAAGGTGACAGTCGAAATCGACAGCCAGAAAATCACCACCACCGCCGCCGACGGCAAGTGGAGCGTGAACCTGAAGCCGCTGAAAGAGGGCGGGCCCTTCACGATGAAGATCACCGGCGACAACGCCGTGACCGTGAACAACCTGCTCGTCGGCGAGGTCTGGGTGTGCTCCGGCCAATCGAACATGGAGTGGACATTCTCCAAGGCTCACAACGCCAAGGAGGAGGGCCCGAAGGCGGCTTTCCCGAAGATCCGGATGTTCACGGTGAAGAAAAAAACCTCGGTCAAGCCGCTGACGGAAGTCGAAGGCAGCTGGGTCGAGTGCTCCCCGGAAACGGTCGGCGGGTTTTCCGCGGTCGGTTACTTTTTCGCCCGTGATCTCTACCAGAAACTCGGCGTGCCGGTCGGCATGATCCACACCTCCTGGGGTGGTACGCCTGCGCAGGCTTGGACGAGCTTGGAAGGATTCGGAGCCGATCCCGAGCTAAAAGGATATGTCGATGCCGCGACCCAGAAGCTCGCCAGCTACGATGCGGCTGCCGCCGCCTATCCGGCGCAACTGGCGGAGTTCAATGCCAAGTCCAATGAATGGAATGAAACCGTGGGCAAGGCCTATCAGGAGACCCTGAAATCCTGGAATGAGGCCACCGCGCAGGCGAAGCAAGCTGGCCAGCCACTGCCGCCGAAGCCCAAGCCCGCCAGCCCGCAGCCGAAAGCACCCGCGGGCCCCGAGGGTGGATCCGGTGACCCGGCGACTCTCTTCAACGGCATGCTCGCCCCGGTCATTCCTTACGCAACCAAGGGAGCCATCTGGTATCAGGGCGAGTCGAACGCCAAGCAGTCGAAGCAGTATCGCACGCTTTTCCCGGCCATGATCGCCGACTGGCGGGGGCGCTGGAAACAAGGCGATTTCCCGTTTTTCTTCGTCCAGATCGCGCCTTTCAACGGCCAGCCCCCGGAAATCCGCGAGGCACAGTTACTCACGCTTGCGAAGGTGAAAAACACCGCCATGGCCGTGACCACCGACGTGGGAAATGCCACCGACATTCATCCGACGCGCAAAGAACCCGTCGGCCAGCGTCTGGCCCTCGCCGCCCGCGCGCTGACCTACGGCGAAAAGATCGAATACTCCGGTCCGCTCTATGATTCGATGGCAGCGAAAGACGGGAAAATCGTCCTCAACTTCAAGCATGTCGGCAGTGGACTGATCGCGAAAGACGGCGAGTTGAAAGGCTTCACCATCGCCGGCGAGGACAAGCAATTCGTCCCCGCGCAGGCGAAAATCCAGGGCTCGACCGTCATCGTCTCCGCCGAGGGCGTGACCGCTCCCAAAGCCGTCCGCTACGGCTGGGCGAACGTGCCCGACGTGAACCTCTTTAACCAAGATGACCTCCCCGCCTCGCCGTTCCGCACGGACGTGGATTGAAAGCGAGGGAAGTGACGTTCCGAATGGATAGACCAGGTATGGGCGGGTGCCTGGGGATGTCGTTCACGATGTTTTAGGCAACCCGCCGTCTCCGTTTCCGCGTCGTTGCGGCTGAGTTTCGGATTCAAGTCAAAAAGCCATCGGAAGCGAGGCGATCTCCAGCACCCGCACGAGGCCCGAATCCGCGCCTCGCAGCTCTTGTGGATAGACCGCGTTGCCCAGCGAGTGCAAAAGGACCGCTCCGCCGTGGCGCTCTTCACGCTGGGTCACATGCGGATGGGAATGCGGCACACTTCCTTGGCGTCCGGAATTGCCGCGCTGAACTGATACTCGTCATTGAGGCGGATCAGGATCTTTTTAGGCCGGGCGTTAGCTTGAAAAAGTTCGTCGCTTTTGAAGTATCCCGGCCGGATTCCAATCGCCGCCAGTGGCTTGGGCGCGACGGGTTTCAACTCCAACCATTCGCCGATCCCCGGACCCTTGGCGCCCTCGCTTCAGGTTTCCTCGCTCCAGGATTTTTTGATCTTTTCGGCCTCGTAGGTTAGGCTGTCGGCGGCAGGGAGCACCGAGCTGGCCTGCACCTCGTAGTTGGTGTGGGAAACCAGCCATTGCCCGCGACGTCGCCCGCCCGTTCGACCCCGCCGCGGAAGTCGCCGCCGCCGTTGGCGAGGACTGGCTGGATCATGATCGCGAATCCGATGGCGAGCCATGTGGTGATTCTCATGTCCCCATGCTTTCCAATCGGCATCCGGCGTCAATTTCCGAATGGAACGGCATTGACGGAGCCGCCGCCGTGTCCAAGCTCGCCGCATGATAGCGAGACTGCGGGGCAAGGTGATCGAGGCGTATCCTAACCGCTTGGTGGTGGATGTGCACGGGGTGGGCTATGAGGTTTTCATCCCGCTCTCGACCTTCGACCGGCTGCACGCGGCGGAGGGGCTGGACGTGGATTTGCGGACGCACCTTCATTTCAGCCAGCTCGGGCAGAAACTGTTCGGCTTCGCGAGCGAGGAGGAGCGCGACGTTTTCCTGCTGCTCATCGACCGGGTGAGCGGCGTGGGACCAACGATGGCGGTGTCGGTGCTGAGCGGGATGGACGTGACGCGCTTCAAGCAGGCGGTGGTGGCCGGCGACGTGGCCGGGCTTTCGAAATTGAAGGGCGTGGGGAAAAAGACCGCGGAACGCATCGTGCTGGAGCTGAAGGACAAGGTCGGCGTGACCGAAACCTGGCAGGACGCGGCGGCCGGCCAAGTGAGCGCCTCGGCGGCGGATGCGGAGCTGGCGCTCATCGCGCTGGGTTACAAACAGGTGGACGCGCGCAAGGCGGTGCGAAAGGTGCTGGATGCGGATCCGGCGGCACCCACCGAGGCCTTGGTGCGCGGTGCCCTGCGGACCTTGCAGGGATGAGATTTTGTCGCTTGTAAGTCCGCAGACAACCGAACAGGCTAACACCATCGTTTTTGAAAACCCTCTGAGTCCACCCATGACCCCATCTCCAGTGACAGAAAAAATCGGCAAGTTCCGCTGGCGCATTTGCGCGGTGCTATTTCTGGCCACCACCATCAACTACATCGACCGGAACGTGTTTTCGTTCACGATGCTTGACGAGACCTTCCGCCATCAGATGCTCGGCATCCCGCTGGGCCAGCCGCTCACGGATGCAGACATGGCGATGTTCCGGGAAAGAATGAGTTTTCTGGATGCGATTTTCAAATACTGCTACGCATTCGGCTTCCTGTTAGCCGGTTACATGATCGACCGTATCGGCGTGCGCCGCGGCTACACGGTGAGCATTGGCGGCTGGAGCCTGGCGGCGGTGCTCCACGGACTGGTGAGTTCAGTGACGGGCATGGCCTGGGCGCGCGGCTTGTTAGGAGTGGGCGAGGCGGGGAATTTTCCCGCGGCAATCAAGACGGTCTCGGAGTGGTTTCCGCGCAAGGAGCGTAGCTTCGCCACCGGTGTGTTCAACGCGGGCTGCAATGTCGGCATTATCGTCACCGCCCTCTGTGTGCCATGGATTATTTCCCACTTTGGCTGGCGTGCCAGCTTCATCGTCACCGGTGCCATCGGCGTGTTGGTGCTCTTTTTGTGGCTCGCGATTTACCGCACGCCTGAAGAGCACCCGAAGCTCTCTGCCGCCGAGCTCGCGTTCATCCGCCAGGATGGTCCACCCGACCATGAAAAAAATGTCCGGTGGCGTGAGCTGGTGAAATACCGCGCGACTTGGGCCTTCGCGATTCCGAAGTTCATGACAGACGCGATCTGGTGGTTCTACCTGACATGGCTGCCAACCTTTTTCAACAGCAACCCGGCCTTCGATACCAAGCTGGACCTCAAGCAGATCGGCATTCCATTCCTGGTGATCTATCTGGTCTCGGACGGTGGCAGTGTTTTCTTCGGCTGGCTGGCCACGAAATTCATCGGTATGGGGTGGAGCGTGAACAAAGCGCGCAAGGTAACGATGTTGATCTGCGCGGTGTGCGTGGTTCCAATCGTCTTTGCCTCCATGACCAGCAGCATCACGGTGGCGGTCGCACTGATCGCCCTGGCCACGGCAGCCCATCAAGGCTGGAGTGCCAATCTTTTCACCACCGTGTCCGACCAGTTCCCCCGCCGCGCGGTGGGCAGCGTGGTCGGCATTGGCGGGTTGATGGGCGGCCTTGGGGGCGCACTTCTGGCGGCGAAAGTAGGCTTCATCATCAACACCGGCGGCTACGTGCCGCTGTTTGCCATCGCAGCATCTGCCTACTTGCTCGCATTGCTCGTGATGCAGACTCTCTCGCCGAGGTTGGAAACGGTCAAGCTGCCGGATTGAACACCGCTTTGGGCCAGGTCTAGGACATTTTGTTTCTTGTCAGTGCGACCGACGGTGGACACCCTCCTCACGCAGAAGCATTTCAAACCCCCTATTATACCGTGAGCAAATCCACGTCGTTCCTCATTGTCGGCATCTTGATCGGCGTCGTCGCCGCAGGTGGCTTTTTCTCCTGGCTCGGCGGCTCGAAATCGCAAGCGACGGAAGGCGTGCGGGTTTTGAAAATCGCTCACGCGCTGCCGGTCAGCCACCCGGTCCACAAGGGGCTGGAGGAGCTCAAGCGGCTGGCCGAAGAGCGCTCCGGTGGAAAATTAAAGATCAACATCTTCCCCAGCGAGCAGCTGGGTTCCGAAACCCAGTGCCTCGAAAAAATCCAAGCTGGCACGCTGGACATCACCAAGGTGAGTGCCGCGGCGATCGGCAACTTCGTCCCTTCCTATCAGGTTTTCAGTCTGCCCTATCTGTTCCGGGACGAGGCGCATTACTGGGCGGTGCTGGAGGGTGAGGTCGGGGCCAAGATGCTGGATGTGGTGAAGACCCGTGGCGACGGCTCGCCAAGCGGGCTGCACGGGCTCGGCTATTTCGACAGCGGCAGCCGCAGTTTCTACACCGTCAAACCGGTCGCCACCGCTGCCGATCTGAAGGGCAAGAAAATCCGCGTGATGGCCGACCAGGTGGCCATGGACATGGTCCAGGCGATGGGCGGATCGCCGACGCCGATTTCCTTTGGCGAGCTCTACACGGCGCTCAAGCAAGGGACCGTTGACGGCGCGGAAAACAATCCACCGAGTTTCGTCGCAAGCCGCCATTATGAAATCTGCAAAAACTACGTGCTGGACCACCACACGCGCATTCCGGACGTGATCCTCACCAGCAGCACGCTCTGGGACTCGCTCGACGCCCAGGAACGCGAGTGGCTGGAAAGCGCAATGAAAGACGCGGCAAAATTCCAACGCGAACTCTGGAGGGCGGAAACGGAGAACTCCCTCGCCACGTTGCGCAAGGAAGGCGTCAACATCATCGAGCCGGATCCGCAATCGTTTCGCACGGCCTCACAATCCACCGTCGAGAAATACACCAACGAGACAACCCGCCCTCTGATCGAAAACATCCGTGCCGTAAACTGAACCATGTGGAATCAAATCAAACGCATCACCGCAATGTCACTCGGCTGGGTGTCGATCGCGGTATTCCTCGTCCTGACTCTCGATGTCTTGTTAGGAGTTTTCTCCCGCAAGATCCTCGGCGACCAGGTCCGCTGGACCGAGGAGCTCGCGCGCTTCCTGTTGGTCTGGATTTCCTTCCTCGGCGGTGCCATCGCCTACCTCGATGACAAGCACCTCGGAGTGGACCTGCTGGTGGACCGCATCGACCCGGCGGCCCGGCGCTTGGCACGGATCGTGACCCACGGGTTGGTCTTTACCTTCGCGTTGTTCGTCATGGGCATCGGCGGAACCCAGCTGGTGATCGACCGCTTCGATTCCGGACAGGTCATGTCCGCGCTGCTGATCAACAAAGCGTGGTTCTACCTGGCAATACCCGCCAGCGGTTATGTCATCAGTTTGTTCGCTCTCGGCAATGTCATCTATCTGCTGACCGGAGCGCACGAGATTGAAAACACCGAAACCGGCGAAGCGGAGGTGGGCTCATGAGCGAAGGACTCGCCGTGCTGCTGGCGGTCTTCATCGCCTTGATGTTGTTGGACGCGCCGATCGCGTTTGTCATTGGCATCGCCACCGTGATGGCGGCGTGGGCGCTGGGATACAGTGACGTTCTGATCTCCGTTTCGCGCGACATGGGCAACGGGCTGGACAGCTTCGCGCTGCTGGCGATTCCTTTTTTCATCCTCGCGGGCGACCTGATGGGCGCGGGCGGATTGGCTGGGCGGCTGATCGATTTCGCCGCGGTATTCCTCGGCCGTTTCCGCGGCGGGCTGGCGATGGTGAACACGCTGACGTGCATGCTTTTCGGCGCCATTTCCGGCTCGGCGGCAGCGGCGGTTTCCTCGGTCGGCGGCACGCTGATCCCGGAAATGAACCGCAAGGGCTATCCGAAGGATTTCAACATCGCCCTTACTGCGACGGCAGCCACGACCGGCCTGCTCATCCCGCCGAGCAACGTGATGATCGTCTATGCGGTGGTCGCGTCGAATGTATCGATCAGCGCGTTGTTCATCGCCGGAGTGATGCCGGGGATCGTCATCGGACTGCTGATCATGGGCGTGGCGCTGATCGTGAGCCGCAAGAACGGGTACGGCGGTGCACAGGAACACATCGTCGGCGAAGTCAAACGCTCGGCGCTCACCTGCACTTGGCGCGCGCTGCCCAGTTTGCTGCTCGTCGTCTTTGTGCTCGGCGGCATCCTGAGCGGTTGGTTCACCCCGACGGAGGCATCCGCAGTGGCGGTGCTCTGGGCGTTCCTGCTGGCGGTGGTGATCTATCGCGAGGTGCCGGTGAAAATGCTGCCGCGGCTGGCGGTCGGCTCGGCGAGGACCACCGGCATCGTCATGCTGCTGGTCGCCGTGAGTCAGGCGATGAGCGGGCTGCTCACGGAAGAGCAGGTGCCGCAATTTGTGAGTGAAGCGTTGCTAGGGTTTTCCTCGAATCCGCTGATGATCCTGCTGACGATCAATATCATTCTGCTAGTCGTCGGGACTTTCATGGACATGACACCGGCGGTGTTGGTGTTCACGCCGATTTTCCTGCCGGTGGCGGTTGGCATCGGGATCGATCCGGTGCACTTCGGGATGATCCTCATCGCCAATCTTTGCATCGGTCTGTGCACACCGCCGGTCGGGACCTGCCTGTTCCTCGGCTGCAGCGTCGGCAAGTCGAACATTGCGAAGGTTTCACTGGCGATGCTGCCGTTTTACGCGGCCATGTTTATCGGCTTGATCCTGATCACTTACTGGCCCGCACTTTCGCTATGGTTGCCGAAGGCGCTCGGAGTGATGGATTGAACTTTCTCCCGTGCCTGGATCCGGGCCAGCGCCCACGCCGCCTGGTCCGCTAACATTTTCACCACCGTTTCCGACATCTTCCCGAAAAAGGCGGTCGCATCGGTCACCGGCATCGGTGGCATGGCCGGGGCTGTTGGAGGAATCCTCATCGCCCGCGCGGCAGGCTTGCTGCTCAAGCACTACACCGCGCTCGGCAAGGTGGAAGTCGGCTACGGCATCCTGTTCGTGGTCTGCGGCTCCGCGTATGTCACCGCTTGGATTCTCATGAACCTGCTCGTGCCGAAGTTCAAAAAGATCGTCCTGTAACATCAGTCCTTCGCGGACTTCGGGTCGAGCGCGTCCCGCAGTCCGTCGCCGAGGAAGTTGAGCGCGAAGAGCGTGCTGGCGAAGAACAGCGTGGGGAAGAAAAGCAGCCAGGGATTGGAGAGCATGCGGTTCGCGCCTTCGTCGATGAGGATTCCCCACGAGCTGTAAGGAGGCTTCACTCCCAGGCCGAGGAACGAGAGCGTGGCTTCCAGCAGCATGACTCCCGGGATGGTGAGGGTGGTGTAAACGATGATGGGCCCGAGGGTGTTGGGCAGGATGTGGCGGAAGAGAATGCGGAAATGACCGAGGCCGAGCGAGCGCGCCGCTTCGACGAATTCCTGCCTCGCGATGCTCTGGACCTGGGCCCGCACGATCCGCGAAACGGTGAGCCACGAGAGCGCGCCGATGGCGATGAACAGCGGCACCAGCGTGGTGATGGGCTCGACCCAGGCGGTCGTTTTATTGATGGACGCGCCAAGTGAGCCGGGCGGGCTGAACCAGCCGACGACCAGCTTGGTGAGCTGGGCGGTCAGCGGCTCAAGCGTCTTACCTAACAAGATCACCACGATGAGGAATGGCAGGGCGTAGAGGATGTCCACGATGCGCATCATCACCGCGTCGGTCTTGCCACCGGCGTAGCCGGAAAGAGCGCCCCAACAGACTCCGATGGTGACTGAAACGAGCGTGGTGATGAGGCCGACGGCGATGGAAATACGGCCGCCCGACAGGACGCGGGAGAGGATGTCGCGGCCGAGATGATCGGTGCCGAACCAATGGCCGCCGGAAGGTCCCAGATTCTTGTTGGGCAAATCCTGGAGATCCGGGTCCCGGATGAATCCGTGAAACGCGGGAAGGATGATGCAGGCGGCGATGATGAGGGCCAACACGAAGACGCTGATCACGGCCGCGCGGTTGCGGACGAGCCGGTGCACTGCGTCTTGCCAGAGGGAGCTGCTGGATTCGAAGGAAAGGTCGGACATGGAGAGGCGGGTGGGATTTCAGCGGCTGGCACGAAGCCGGGGATTGAGCCAGAGGCCGAGGAGGTCGGTGAGGAAATTCGCGATGATGATCAGCGTGCCGTAGAGCATGACGCTGCCGAGGATCATCGGCGCGTCCCCCACTTCGATGGACTTGACGAAATGCAGGCCGAGGCCGGGCATCGCGAACACGCTTTCGATCACCACGGAGCCGGAGATGATCCCGGCGAAGGCCGGGCCGATGAAGGCGACGGCCGGAATGATGCCGCCGCGCAGGCTGTGGCGGATGAGCATCCGGAAGCTGCCCACACCCTTGGCCTTGGCGGTGCGGATGTAGTCCTGGCTGAGGATTTCCAACATTCCCGCGCGGGTGAGCCGGGAAAGGTAGGCGGCGGTCGCCAGCCCGAGAGTCAGGGCGGGAAGCAGCCACGAGCCCGGATCGGTCGGATCCCAACCCATCGCGGGCAGGAGGTTCATCCGGCGGCCGAACTGGTCCGCCAACAGCGGCCCGACCACAAAGGCGGGGATGCAGATGCCCACCATCGCCAACGCCATGGCCGAGTAATCCATCAGCGTGTTTTTCTTCCAGGCTGCGATGACGCCTAACGGAATCCCGATACTCATGGCGATGGCCATGGCGGCGAGTCCCAGCCGGAGCGAGACGGGAAAGGCTTGGGAAATGATTTCCGTCACCTCGCGCCCTTCGAGTCGCAGGCTCAGCCCGGGATCGCCTTGGACGAGGTTCTTGAGCTGCCGCAAATACTGGACCTGCACGGGCTGGTCGAGTCCGTAGTAGGCTTCGATTTTCGCCCGGATGTGCTCGGGGATCGCCTTTTCCGCGGATTTGAACGGGCCGCCGGGCAGCGCCTTGATCAGGAAGAAGGTGACCGTGAAAAGCACGAACAGGACGAAGATGCCCTGGAGAAAGCGGCCGATGAGATTCGCAAGCATGGTTGAGTCAGGCAGGTTCAGCGTTCGAGGCGGATCGCCCCCCATGGGTGGTTGTCCAGCAACAGGGGATGCCAGCCCTTGACCTCGGGGCGGATCAGATAGTTGCGGGTGTAATAGGAAACCGGCAGGATCGGCTGGGCATCCATCAGCAGGCTTTCCGCCTCGCGAAACAGGGCGATGCGCTCGGCGGGATCTGCTTTCAAGGCGGCGGCGCGTAACAGCGAGTCGTAGCGCGGGTCGCTCCACCCGGTGTTGTTATTGCCATTTCCCGGCGTCCAGATGTTGAGGAAGGTGGTCGGGTCGAGGTAGTCGCCGACCCATCCGGCGGAGGCCATGTCGAAGTTCAGGGATTGCTGGGCGCCGATGTAGGATCCCCAGTCCATGTTCTGGATGTTGATGCGGATATTGAGGTGCTTGAGCCACATCGCCTGGAGCGCCTCGCTGCCGGCACGGGCGGAGGGGCGGGAGATGAGCATCGAGAAGACTGGAAATCCGTCACCATTGGGGAAACCCGCTTCGGCAAGGAGCCCGCGGGCTTTTTCCGGGTCGAAGCGGAGTTTCGCCTCGGGTTCGTAGGAACCCATTTTCGGCGTCAGCGAGGTGGCGGGGATGAATCCCTCCATGATGTGTTCACAGATCTGTCCGCGGTCGATGGTGAGTGAGAGAGCCTGCCGCACGCGGGGATCGGAAAACGCGGGCCGGGTCGTGTTCAGGCGGATGAAGGTGGTGCCGACGTAGGGTTCCTGGCGGAGGAATTCGGGATCATTCTTTTTCACCGTGCGGATCAGGTCGGACGGGAGCTGGTAAGTCGTGTGCAACTGGCCCGATAGGAACGCCCGGGTCTCGGTGTAGGGATTCTCGACCGGATAGAAACGGATTCCGTTCAAGCCCACTTGCGCCGCATTCCAGTAGTGGGGGTTACGCCTCACCTCGATGAAGTCGTGGAACCGCCACTGGGTGAGCTTGAAGGGGCCGTTGCCGACGATGTTCGGCAGCACGCTCCATTTCGTGAAGCGATCGGTCATTTTTCCGAACTGGAGCACGACGTGCCGCGGCACCGGGAACCACGTGTAATGCCGCGTCAATGACGGCAGGTAGGGGACCGGCTCGCGCAGCTTCAACTGGAGCGTGAAATCGTCCACCGCCTTGACGCCGACCTGGGAGAAATCGGTGGTTTCCCCTTTGTTGAAGGCCTCCGCACCATCGAGGAAATAGAGCATTTCCGCATACGGTCCGGCGAAGTCAGGATGCAGCAGGCGGTTGTAGGCGAAGACGAAATCATGCGCGGTCACCGGCGCTCCGTCCGACCATTTCCCCTGGGGCTGAAGGTGGAACACCCAGCCGGTCATGTCCTCGTTGTGTTCCCAGGATGCCGCCGCGCCGGGTATGGACGCGTCGTCCCGCGACGGATCGCCCGCGACGAGTCCCTCGAACAAGGAAGTGATGATCTTGCTCTCGATCACGCCGGTTACCAGCTGATGGTCCAGCGCCTTGGGTTCCGCGGAATTCCCCACCAGCAGAATCCCTTCCCGAGTCGCCCGGTCCACTTGCGATTCCTTCTGGCAGGAAGCGAGCAACCAACAAACAGGGGCGGCGATGAGAAACAATCCACGGAACGTCACGCGGGGGAACATGACGGGACGAACCGGAAATGCAGTTGAAATTTTGGAAAATTGATTTCCTGCCGGAGAAAGTCGGGAATCCCGACGCTTGCATGATCAGAGAGGACGACTAAAAGAACGGGCGACAATCTTGTGAAGAGCTACTTTCTCAGACGCCTGCTACTGATTCCACCGACACTGATCGGGATCACGCTGCTTGTCTTCACCATCACCCGCTTCGTCCCCGGCGGACCGCTCGACCGGATGCTGCAGGAAGCTTCCCGCGGCGCGGATTCCGGTGGCAAGCGCACGACCTCGAACCAAGCGCAAGGCGGGCTGAGCGAGGAGCAGCTGGAGGAACTCGAGGAGCAGTTCGGCCTCGATAAGCCGGTCCTCGTCGCCTACTGCCAGTGGCTCGGCGTGGCACCGCGCGAGGTGCGCATTTCCAAGGGCGAATACGGCGATCGCGGCGATGAGATGATCGGCGGCGAAATCGATACCGCCACCACCGCCACCGTGGTGCTGCGCGGCGACGGCCGGGCGGTGCTGGTGAAACGCCGGAACGACGCGGTCGCCTCCGCCGTTTTCGCGGAGACCGGCAAAGCGGTCGAGGCCGAGGGCTGGAAGGTCCGCTACGAGACGGAAAAGGACCGTCAGGACCGCTACCAACGCCGGAACTCCGGCAAGGAAAAGCCGCCTTCCTATCCGCAGCGGGCCGTGATCTATCAAACGCGCTTTTCCGGCCTGCTCCAGGGCAATCTCGGCCGCTCGACAGTCTATAACGACCCGGTGCATGAAATGATTTTCGCGCGCATGCCGGTCGCCGCCTATTTCGGCCTGCTGACGGCCATCATCACCTACGCGATCTGCCTGCCGCTCGGCGTCCTGAAGGCGTTGAAACACCGGACCTTCATCGACACATCGAGCTCGGTGCTGATTTTCCTCGGCTACTCGATTCCCGGATTCGCGCTCGGCGCGATCCTGCTCGTCCACCTCGGCGCGCGCATGAATCTTTTCCCGCTCTTCGGCCTGACCAGCCCGGGCTTCGACCAGTTCGACAACTGGGACAAGGTGAAGGACATCGCCCACCACACGGTGCTGCCGCTGACCTGTTATGTCATCGGCTCCTTCGCCATGCTGACGATGCTGACGAAGAACAGCCTGATGGACAACCTCGCCGCGGACTACGTGCGCACCGCGGTCGCGAAAGGCGTGAGCTACCCCCGCGCCGTCTTCGGCCATGCGTTCCGGAACTCCATGATCCCCGTCGCCACCAGCCTCGGCAGCCTGGTGGAAATCTTCATCGGCGGCTCGATGCTGATCGAGACGGTTTTCGACATCCAGGGCTTCGGCCTGCTGCAATACCAGGCCGTGATCGCCCGCGACGTGCCGGTGATCATGGGCACGCTGACCATCGCCGCCTTCCTGATGCTCGTCGGGCAGGTCATTTCCGACCTCCTCGTGGCGATGGTGGACCCGCGAATCAAATTCGAATAATGATACGGCTCATTGGAATTTCCGGCATCCTGCTAGGTGCGCTCGCCGCCGCCGGGCAGCGCATGGACCTCGCGTTCCCCACGGCGCGCTGGTTCTTCGAGGTCAGCCGGGAAGTGCCGTTTCTGGGAGGAAACGGCTTCCCGTGGTTCGGCTGGCTGTGCGTGGCGCTCCTCGTGCTCGGCGGGCTCGCCATGGTCGTCCGCTCGCTCGCCTCGGGTCCGCGCAACCCGGTCACCACCCGCCGCATCCGCCGCTTCTGCGAGATCAAGCGCGGCTATTACTCACTCGTCATCCTGCTCGCCCTCGGCGGACTCGCTGCATTGGACCAGGTGGTCGTCGGCAAGCGCGCCCTCGCCGTCCACCACGGCGGGAAATGGACTTTCCCCGCGTTTTTACCGAGCGATCTCAAGAACAAGGACTTCGGCGTCAGCGATGGAACCGCCGAGGCTCCCGCCGACTATCGGAAGCTGAAACGTGCCTGGAAAGGCTCCACGGAAAACCGGGTGATCATGCCGCTCGTCCCCTACGACCCGACCGGCGACACCCTGCCGCCCCGCTCGCGGGCGCTCACCAAGCACGAGGGCGTCTATCGGGAAGGCGGCGGCAAACCCTACTGGGGACTCGCGGCGAAATACATCGACATCGCCGAGGCGAAAATGCACCTGCGCTACACCCTGCGGCAAGGCGTCCTGACCGGACCTGTGGACGGCTGGAACGCGGACGGCCTGCCGGTTTACAGCGCGGAATACAAAGACGGCCAGCTCGTCTCGGACCGCTACAACGGCGAGGGCACCAAGGAGGCGTTCCTCGGGTGGGAAAGTAGCGACTTGCGGGCCGTGAAATACCATCCCGCGCCGCCGATCCCCGAGGAGGGGAACTGGCTGGGCACCACCTCGCAGGGCTACGACGTGCTCGCCTATCTCTACGGCGGCTTGCAGGTGAATTTCAAGGCGGCGCTCATCTATCTGCCCATCGTCTATCTCATCGGCATCAGCATCGGGATGATGATGGGCTACTTCGGCGGCTGGTTCGACATGGTCGCGCAGCGGCTCATCGAGATTTTCTCCAACATGCCGTTCCTGTTCGTCGTCATCATTTTTTCGAGCATGGTGCCGGAAAAATTCAAGGGCCTGCCGATCATCCTGACCATCCTCGTCGCCTTCGGCTGGATGGGTATGACCTACCTGATGCGGACCGCCGCCTACCGCGACAAGGAGCGGGATTACATCTCCGCCGCCAAAGTCCTCGGCGCCGGCACCCCGCGGATTCTGTTCCGCCATCTCCTGCCTAACACGGTCGCCATCATCGTGACGCTGGTGCCTTTCACCCTGTCCGGCCTGGTCTTCTCGCTGACCTCGCTCGACTATCTCGGCTTCGGCCTCCCCCCGGAATACGCGACCTGGGGGCGTCTGCTCAACGACGGCCTGTCCAATCTTTCCGCGCCGTGGCTCGTCACCTCGACCTTCGTGGTCCTCGTCGGGCTGCTGGTCGTGATCACCTTCATCGGCGAGGCCGTCCGCGAGGCCTTCGATCCGAAAAAATTCACCTTCTATCGTTGATGCGCCGACTTCTCACATTCCTGTGTTTCCTCGCATTCATCGTGACCGGCTGCCGTCACAAGACGGAGGAAATCCCGAGAAAACTCGAGTTCGACGCCTTCGTGCCGATTTACAACCGCCACATCGGGAACTGGCTGAAAACCCAGCAGGCAGCCACCGGGAAGGAAGCCGCCCGCGTCGCCGCAGAACTAACCACCGCGGAGGGCGAGGCGAAAACCGCCCTCGAACTCCATGCCGCCGCACTGGCCCTCGATCAGAAAAAATGGGAATTCCGCCTCGGCCTCGGCGGTTTCCTGAAAGTCGGAACCCCGGCGGAAATCCCGGCGGACCTCGTTTGGGAAAACGGCATGGACCAGCCGGAGATCGGCGATCCCGCCGCGAAAAAGGACGGGGCATTCCGTCGTTTCATCCCCACCTTTCCGCCGACCATCCGCCCCTTCGGCGACAACGCTAACAATTCTTTCCGCGGCGACCTCTACGACTACATCGACCTGCCGATGGTCAGCCTCCATCCGCAGACCATGGAAATGATTCCCGGCCTCGCCAGGGAATGGGCCACTTCCCAGGACGGCCGCACGATCTATTTCCGCATCGACCCGGAGGCCCGCTACTCGGACGGCGTCCCGGTCAGGGCACGGGATTTCCTCGTCTCCGTCTATCTCCGCGTCTCGGACAACATCGTCAATCCTTACTCAAAACAGTTTTACCGCGAAAACATCGCCCAGGTCGCGATGTATGACGAGCTCACCGTGTCCGTCTCGTTGCCCGAGGCGAAAATCTACGCGCCGGCCATCGCCGGGGCGATCACCCCCTCGCCGCCCCATTTCTATTCCGAATACGGCCCCGACTACAACGAGCGCTACCAATGGCGTTTCCCTCCCACCACCGGAGCGTATGAAGTGCTGCCCGAGGACATCATCAAAGGCGCGTCCATCACCCAGACCCGCGTGAAGAACTGGTGGGCGAAAGACCGCAAATACTACCGATACCGTTTCAACCCGGACAAGCTCGTCCACACCGTGGTGCGCGACGAATCCAAGGCGTTCGAACTGTTCCGGGCCGGCGAACTCGACACGTTTTTCCTCACCCAGCCCCAGCTGTGGTATGAAAAATCCGAGATCGCCCCGGTTTACGACGGCTACATCGAGCGCGTCACCTTCTATAACAAATACCCCAAGGTGCCGCGCGGGCTCTATCTGAATGTCAGCAAGCCCCCGCTCAACGACCTGAACGTCCGCATCGGCATCCACCATGCGATGAACTGGCAGAAAGTCATCGACGTGATGTTCCGCGGCGACTACCAGCGGCTCAACGCCTTCAACGAAGGCTACGTCACCTTCAGCGATCCATCCATCGTCGCCCGCCCCTTCTCCATTGACGCCGCGCGCGCCGCATTCGCCAAGGCGGGATACACGCAGGAGGGGCGCGACGGCATCCTGACCAAGCCGGACGGCACCCGGCTTTCCGTCTCCGTCACCTATCCGGCCATGCCGCAGATCGACCGGATCTTCGCCATCCTGCGGGAAGAGGCGAAAGCCTGCGGCTTCGAGCTGCGGCTCGACGGGTTGGAATACACCGTCGCCTACAAGAAGGAGATGCAGAAACAGCACGAAATGGCGCTCGGAAGCTGGCTGATCAACCCACCGGTTCCGGACTTCCATCAGTTCCTTCACTCCACCAACGCCATCGACGAGAAGGGAAATTTAAAACCGCAGACGAATAACACCTTCGTCTGGCATCGGGCGGACACCGATGTCCTCAGCGAGAAGGTCCGCACCGCAAGCACCGCGGAAGAGCTCAAGGACGCCGCGTGGAAACTCCAGCGCATCATGCACGACGAGGCGATTTTCGTCCCCGGCTACTCGGTGGATTTCGTCCGCATCGGCTCGTGGCGCTGGGTGAAATGGCCGGACTGTGAGAACACCCGCTTCAGCCCGCCCGTCGTCTATGATCCGCACGAGGTGTTCGTCTTCTGGATCGACGAGGCGGTGAAAGCCGAAACGCAATCCGCCCGCCGCACCGGCAGGTCCTTCCCGGAATCCATCAGGACCATCGAGGACTATCGAGTCAAAGCGCCAACCTCCCCCGCAGCACCATGATTCCCGAAACGGAAAACATCCTGGAAGTGGACAAGCTCATCACTTCCTTCGAGACCGACCGCGGCCTGCTCCGCGCCGTCGATCAGGTGTCGTTCACGGTGCCTGCCGGCAAGACCGTCGGCATCGTCGGCGAGTCCGGCTGCGGGAAAAGCGTCACCGCGATGTCGATCGTCCGCCTGCTCCCGCAGCCTGCGGGCAAGATCCTCGGCGGCCATGTGTATTTCAAAGGCCGCGACCTCGTCCGCGCCAGCGACTCGGAAATCCGCAAAATCCGCGGCGGCGAGATCGGCGTGATTTTCCAGGAGCCGATGGCCGCGCTCAACCCGGTGCATCGCATCGGGCGTCAGGTGGCGGAGGTTTTCCACATGCACAAGAAGCTCTCGAAAAAGGACGCCTGGGACGCGGCCACCGAGATGCTCGAACTCGTCCGCATCCCCGCTCCGGAAAAGCGGATGATGGACTACCCGCACCATCTATCCGGCGGCATGCGCCAGCGCGTCGTCATCGCCATGGCGATGGCCTGCCGCCCCTCGCTGCTCATCGCCGACGAGCCGACCACCGCGCTCGACGTGACGGTGCAGGCGCAGATCCTGGACCTGATGAGCCGCCTCCAGTCGGAGATGGGCATGTCCACCATTCTCATCACCCACGACCTCGGCGTCATCGCGGAAACGTGCGACGACGTCGTCGTGATGTATGCCGGTCGCGTCGTCGAGCGGGCGGGTGCGGAAGAGTTGTTTTCCAATCCTCTCCACGCCTACACCCAGGGCCTGCTCCACTCGATCCCGACGCTCGACACGCCGTCGAAATCCCTCCTCAAAACCATCCCCGGAACCGTCGCCGCCCTCGCCGACTACTCGCACGGCTGCCGTTTTTGCCAACGCATGGGTCGCACCACCGCCGTCACCCGCGAGCGGCCCGTGTTCTCCGAAGTGTCACCCAATCATTGGGTGGAAACCTGCCCGGAATGCACTTCGAGCATCGAACATTGAACGCCAAACATCGAACGTCCAATGAAACCGACCAACTCATCCGCATTTTCGTCACCAGCATCGCCACCGCCGAAAAACGCCGCAAGTAATTCTTCCTTCTCTTCACTTCGATGTTCGATGTTTAGCGTTCAATGTTTGATGTTCCCATGAATCTTCTATCTGTAAACGACCTCCGCGTCCATTTCCCGGTGCGCGGCGGCGTCATGCTGCGCCAGACCGGAGCCGTCCGCGCGGTGGACGGCGTCTCGCTGGACATCGCGCCCGGCGAGACGCTCGGACTCGTCGGCGAGTCCGGTTGCGGGAAATCCACGCTCGGCAAGGCGATCGTACGATTGCTCAAGCCGACGACCGGCAGCATCCGTTTTGAAAATCACGACATCAGCCACGCCGGCCCGCGCGCGCTGCGTCCGCTTCGGCGGAATTTCCAGATGATCTTCCAGGATCCCGCCGAGTCGCTCGACCCGCGGATGAGCGTGCGGGCGATCATCGAGGAACCCTTCATCATCCACGGCCTCGGCAGCCGCGCGGAACGCATCCAGCGGGTCGATGACTTGCTAGACCGCGTCGGCCTGCCGGCGTCGTCCGCCGAGCGCTACTCCTTCGAATTTTCCGGCGGCCAGCGCCAGCGCATCGGCATCGCCCGCGCGCTCGCGCTGAAGCCGAAGCTCATCGTTTGCGACGAGCCGGTCTCCGCGCTCGATGTCTCGGTGCAATCCCAGATCCTCAACCTGCTCGTCGAGTTGCAGCGGGATTTCGGCTTGTCCTATCTTTTCATCGCCCACGACCTCTCGGTGGTGAAGCACGTCAGCGACCGGGTGGCCGTGATGTATCTCGGAAAAATCGTCGAGCTCGCCACCGCCGAGGCCATTTACAAGGACCCGCGGCACACCTACACCAAGGCGCTTCTATCTGCCATCCCCTCGCACGATCCGAAGGTGAAGCGGCAAAAAATCCTGCTGGAGGGAGATGTCCCCTCACCCATCGATCCGCCGCCCGGCAGCGCCTTTGGCCACCGCATGAACCATCCGCGCTACCCCGAGACCATCGGCGCGGACCTTTCCCTCAGGCAAATCGCCGCCAATCACTGGGTCGCCGCCGATCCGTGCTGCGTGTCGGCCGAAGACTGGGAAAAACTCCGCCCGGCACCCGCCAAAGCTTGATTTTCCGCCACTCTCCGCGCTTGCAGTCGGTCCGATCCGTCGTGAGACTCCGGCCATGTTCACGCCGAAGTGGAAAAAGGAAGCGCAGCACCTGGTGAAGGGTGCGAAAAAATTCGTCGATTACAAACGCGACCTGCTCAAGCCCGAGCGCGTGGTCGAGATCGACTCCCGCCGCGCGGATTTGCTCGCGGCGATCCAATCCAAGGATCTCGCGAAAGTGAACGAAGCCTCGAAACAGATCCGCGCGGTCTGTGAGAACTCCCTGCCGCAGGAGAAACCGCTCGGCTGGTTCGAGGAAAACGTGGAGGTCATGTTCGTCGCCATCGTCATCGCACTCGGCCTGCGCGCTTACTATTTGCAGCCCTTCCGGATTCCTACCGGATCGATGCAACCGACTCTCAACGGCATCATCGGCACGCCCCTGAAAAAGGATCAATGGCCGAGCCTGCCCCAGCGCCTGTTGGAAAAAGTGCTGCGCGGGAGGACCTACGTCTATGAGGTCAACGACCGGGACCGCCACATCGCCATCACCCGCCAAGGCGGATTGGACATCAAGGACACCCAGTTCCTGCACTTTTTCAGCCGCTCGGAGATCCGCTTTTCAGATTCCCCGCCGCTCCGGCTTCCCGCCCCCTCCAACCCGTCCTCCGCGATCGGCCTCAGCACCGCGATCAGCCACGCCGTCCGCAACGGCGGTTTGATTCCCAAGGACATGGTGATCTGCGAGGGCACCATCGACTCCGGCGATCTGGTGTTAGTGGACAAGTTTTCCTACCATTTCCGCAAACCCAAGCGCGGCGAGGTTTTCGTGTTCGACACCATCGGCATCGAGGGCATCCAGAAGCGCAGCGGCGAGCAGGGTGCCGGCTCGCACTACATCAAGCGCTTGTGCGGCGTCCCCGGCGACACGCTTTCCATCCAGCCTCCCAACCTGCTCATCGATGGGAAAATCGCCCAAGAGCCCGGCATCCAGCGGGTGATCCGCGGCGAGGGAGCTTACAGCATCAACCCCGGCGGCTACGGCCTGGCCAGTTCGAATGAAGCCGCCCATAACGGGAAGAAGCTTCCCCAATACCTCGCCAAGGACGGCGCGACGCTGCCGTTGGCCGCTAACGGACGCCCGGGAATGCGCGAATACGCGGCCCTCGGCGACAACACCGGAAACTCGCTGGACTCGCGCTACTGGGGCCCGGTGAAGGAATTCAACCTGGTCGGGCCGGCGCTGTTCTCGCTGTGGCCGATCACCAGCGGACACTGGGGATTCATCCGCTGACGCCGTGTCCGCCGCCTCGGAAATCACCCGCAAAGCGAAGTCGAATCTGGCCTTCGCCCTGAACATCCTGCCCCGCGAGCGGCGTGAGGACATGGTGGTTTTCTACGCGTTCTGCCGGACGATGGATGATCTGGCGGATGATCCAGGCGTCCCACTCGAAGAGCGCGGCCGGTCCTTGAATGCTTGGAGACAAGGAATGATCGATGGATTCCAAGCCCCCGATGAATTCCAGCGCGAAGTGATCTCCCTGCGCGACAGGCGGCAAATTCCGAACGATTTGCTCGTCGCGATCATCGACGGCTGCCGGATGGACCTGCAGCCGCAGCGCTTCGAAACCTGGGAGGAACTATCGGAATACATCTGGAAGGTCGCCTGCGCGGTCGGGCTGGTTTCGATCCGGATTTTCGGCTGCACCGATTCCGGATCGGAGCGCTACGCGGTGGCGCTCGGCCACGCCCTGCAACTGACCAACATCCTGCGCGACATCGGGGAGGATCTCTCGAACGGCGGGCGGATCTATCTGCCGCTGGCGGACATGTCCCGCTTTCAATACACCGAGCAGGATCTCGCCGGCCGGGTGCGGGACGGGCGGTTCCTCGCGCTGATGGCTTATGAGGCCGAGCGCGCGGAAGGCTTTTTCCACCAAGCCGCCGAAGCGCTTCCCGCTGCGGATCGCAACGCGCTGGTGCCCGCCAGGATCATGGGGGAAATCTACCACCTCCTGCTGGAAAAAATGCGCGATGACCGTTTCCATGTTTTTGAAAAACGCTACCGTGTTTCCAAGGCACGCAAGCTGGCGATTCTTTCCAAGCATCTGATTGCGCGATCCTGTTGATTCGAATAGAGTTACGAAACCTCACGTCCCAAGCCCATGTCCAAAACATCCCTCTCCATCGCCGCGGCCAGCATTGTCGGGCTGGCCTCCTGCACCCCGCCGCCACCGGTGCCGCCGCCGCGTTTCCGGCCGGATCCGCCGTTCGCCCCCGAGCAGGTTTCGCCCTACGATTCGCAAAGCGACTTCGCGCCGCAGCCGCCGCCCGCTCCAGTCCAGCCTCCAACCGCCACGGGCGGCTACCCCACCGCCCAGCCCACCACGAATCCTGATCAAGTGCTGAGTCCTTACGAGCCTTACAATGTCATCGACGTGGCCGGTTTCAAATCCGGGCAGCTGGCGCGCGACCCGTCGAACCAGAAGATTTTCCGGATTCCCTGAGCCGGCTAACGGATTATTCCGGGCTGGGTTCCCGCCCTGATGCGAGGCCGTCGGAATGGGCGAAAACGTTCCGCTTGCTCTGGAACA
>JBFZFJ010000407.1:0-14134 GCA_041306405.1 Verrucomicrobiales bacterium
TTCGCCGGGGTCCAGCGAAAACGGACCAGCAATGGCGTGAGGAAAATCCCGCCGCCGATGCCGATGAGCCCGGATAGGAATCCAATCGCCAGTCCGAGAATCAGGATGGCGGCGAGCCGCGGCTCGCGGCGAGCCGGCTCTTCCGCATTCCTGTGGAATGCGAGCCGCCACGCACCGAAGAGGAGCGCGGCGGCGAGGATGAGTTTGAAAACCGGATCCGGAGATTGCAGCCATCCGCCGACAAACGCGGCGGGCACCGAGGCGGCGGCGAACAGCCAGAACAAACGGGCCCGGAAATGGCCGGCGCGGGCGAACGCGACGAACGCCAGCAGCGAGACGGCGATGTTGAGCACCAGCGCGATGGGCTTCATTTCCACCGGAGCCATGCCGATGAGCCCCATCACCGCGAGATAGGCCGACGCGCCGCCATGCCCCACCGACGCATACAGAGCCGCCGCGAAAAAGAACGCGAGGCCGAGCGCCAACGGTGAGGCGGAAATTAGAATATCAGACCACATGGATCGGGCTGCGGAGAATCATTTCGCTCTCCGCCCGGATACACTGCCCGTGAAAACCGGAATGGCAACCTTCAGAAGCAAGGTGTAAACGATCAAACCCGCGGCCCAGATCCCGGCCATGATTTTCCACTCGGCGGCGCTTGGGATGTATTCGACCCACTCGTGCAAGGTCGATGGCACGAACCCCGGAATGATCAAGCCCATGCCTTTCTCAATCCAGATTCCCACGAACGCGAGCACGCAGGCGATGTCGAGAACCTTGAGATGCTCGTGCACCTTGGGACGCATCAGCAGCACGGCGGCGGTCACCATGAAGGCCAGCGAAACCCATGTCCACGGCACCAGCGCGTTCAAATCTCCATGGCCGAAGAACAGATACTTGATGGCGGTGGAATGCGCCCCGCCGGTGTAGAGCGCGGTGAAAACCTCGGACCCTAACATCAAAAGGTCGATCAGGATGGTGATGCGCATGATGGCAATCAAGGTCTGGATCGAGCCCGGCCCTATTTTCATTTGGGTCATGCGGCGGATCAATTGCAGCACCACGATGATGAAGGCCGGCCCGGCGACGAAGGCGGAAGTCAGGAAACGCGGGGCCATCAGCGCGGTGTTCCAGAAGGGGCGGCCACCGAGACCGCAGTAGAGGAAGGCGGTCACGGTGTGGATCGAAATCGCCCAGGCGATGCTCAGGAAGACAAACGGCACATACCAGCGCTTGTCCGGAGTTTCCCCGAGGAAGCGCTTGTAGAGCATGTAGCCGCAGATGTGCAGGTTGAGTAACAGATAGCCGTTCAGGACGATCACGTCCCAGGTAAGCATCGAGATCGGCCAGTTGAACTTCCCGATAAACGGCATCATGTGCCAGAAACGGTCCGGCCGGCCGAGATCCGCGACGACGAACATCAGGCACATCACGATCGAGGCGATGGCCAGCAACTCGCCGATGATGACGGTGTCGTGCATGTCCTTGTCATGATAGATATAGGCGGGAATGACCATCATCACGCCCCCGGCGGCGAGGCCGACGAGGAAGGTGAAGTTCGCGATGTAGAGGCCCCATGAAACGTGGTCGGTCATCGCGGTGACGATCATGCCCTCCGCGACCTGGGTCGCCCAGGCGTGGGCACCGACGAGAAAGACGCAGCTCAGAACGAACATCCACACGTAAAACGTCCAGGTTCCCTCGGTCGCCAGGCGGAAGGCGAGGCGCAGGAATTTCAGATAGCTCGTGGCGTGAAACTTCGCGTCGTGAGGACTTTCAGCGTTGGAAATCGTGGGATTCATGGGCGTTCGGGGATCACTCGTCAAAAAAGTAGAAAAAGCTCGGGCGGGTTCCCAATTCCTCCTTGAGGACGAACACCCGCTTTTTGTCGATGACCTTGCGGATCTCCGAGTCCGGATCCAGCAAGTTGCCGAAAACCCGCGCGCCGGTCGGGCAGGCTTCAAGGCAGGCCGGCATTTTGCCTTCCCGCGTGCGGTGAAGGCAGAAGGTGCATTTTTCCATCACGCCCTGCGGACGGATGCGGTTGCTGAGGTACGATTGCTTCGGGTTGATCTCTTCCTTGGGAATCACCGGCCTGGTCCAGTTGAAACGGCGAGCGTGGTAGGGACACGCGGCCTCGCAGTAGCGACATCCGATGCACCAGTTATAATCGACGACCACGATGCCGTCGTCCTCCTTCCATGTCGCTTCCACCGGGCAGACATCGACGCAGGGCGGGTTGTCGCACTGCTGGCATTGCACCGGCATGTAGAACTTGTCCGGGTGCGGCACGGGATGGTCGTAATGGGCGTTGCCGTGCTCCATGTCCATCGAGCCTTTCTGCATTTCCAGCACGCGGATGTAGCTGTTACTCGTCGAGCGGTCGTGATTGTTTTCGTGGTGGCAGGCCTCGGCACAGCGCCGGCAACCGATGCAAACGCTGAGATTGAGCGCGTAACCGAATTTCACGCCCTTCTGCGGCCGGTGGTCGCTGATGGTGACGTCCGCGCCGTAGTTCTTTTTTGCATCCTCTTCGAGATGTTTCATCACGGCGGCGAGCTGCTCCTTGTCGAGCTCGCGGTAATGCTGTTGAATGAACTCATCGACAGATAGATTTTCGCGGCTCCAGTTGACGATCGGCGAGATGGCCTTGGCGAAAGCGGCCGCGCCGAGGGTGACGCCCGCGGCTTTGAGCAGGTTGCGCCGGGTGGCGTCGGCCTTGCCGCCGGGATCCGAGTGACATCCGCAGCCACTGCCGCAGCCTCCGCTTGTAGGTTGGTTTTCCATGGAAATCTAAGTTGAGGATAAGTGGGATTTCATTCCGCCTGCCGATGGAATCGCCTCGCCGATGACTGGTTTGGGCGGAAACACCGGCATGACGAGTGGATACTTGGGATGGTGCGGATCGTGGCAGTCCGTGCAATGGTTCCGCTCGCGTGGTCCTTGTTTCAGGTCCCAGTGGCCGGTCATGCCGCCGTGGCTTCCATTCTGATAGTCGCGGTATTGGGGACCGTGGCACTGGGCGCAGAGCCGCATGCTTTCGGAGAAATCCAGCGAACGCCCGTCGGCGCGTTTCAAGGTGTTGCAATCCTCATGATTGTGGCAACTCAGGCACGTTAGATCCCCGTGCCGCGTCTGCAACCCTTGGTGGAATTCCTTCAACGCCGCACCGCTGTTGGACTTGAAATTCGGATCGCGGGTGTCATGGCACGTGGCGCACGCGACCATCACCGCTTGGCCGTGCGTGTCCCTTTTACCCGAGTCCACCAGCGCCGTTCCCCTCGGTTTCCGGATCACCACCGGATGGGTGAAATCACCAGGCTTCTTGTCCGAAAACGCGCGCCCCGGTCGGTCCCGGTGCCGCTGCATCCACGGGATCGCCAGAGCGCCCAGGAATAAAATGGCGATTGCGGCGATCACTCCGAAAAACATCCATCTTCCAACTCGGGTTCCTGAGGTCATGGTCTTCTCGTTTTGCGGCTGAACCGGCGCTCCGCCGTTTCCGTGAACGAGGATTAAAAAACAACAGCCGCCAATTCAAGAAAAAACATTCCGTTTTTACTTGAAACTGACATCCGAGTTGGCAGAACAGACCGCGGAAGGAACGCCTGCCATGCCTATGAACGGACTTCTACTCACTCTATCAAACAATGCCGGGTTGGCGGATGCGGCGCGATCGCGGATCGCCCTTCGCCCGGAGGTCACGTTAGGCGACGCGAGCGGGCGCTGGCAGCCTCTCGCTGTCGATACGCCCGACGTGAAGGCGTCGCATGATTTCCACGAATGGCTCGAAGCGCTTCCCGGCGTCGAGCAGGTCGATGTGATTTACGTCGGCTTTGACGAACCCTCTCCCACCGAAACCGCGCCATGAATCTCATCGAACGCCGCACCTTCCTCAAAACCTCCGCCCTCGCCGCCGCCAGCGCCGCCGCGCTCGCCCGGGCCCAGTCCCCCGCCCTGCCGACAGCACCCACGGATGGCATCAAGTGGGACAAGGCCCCCTGCCGGTTTTGCGGCACCGGATGTCATGTGAAGGTCGGCGTGAAAGACGGGAAAGTCGTCGCCATCGCCGGCCACCCGGACGCGGCGGTGAACAAGGGCCTGCTTTGCGTGAAGGGCTATCACGTCGGCGGCATTCTCTACGGCAAGGACCGTCTCACCGACCCGATGCTCCGCCGCAACGGAGTGATGGAAAAAATTTCCTGGGAGGAAGCCATCGATATCGCCGCCCGCCGCATCATGAAAAACCCGGCGGGTTTCGGGTTCTACACCTCCGGTCAATCGACGATTCCCGAGGGCTACGCCGCCACCAAGTTCATGAAGGGCGGGCTCTCCAACAACCACACCGAGCCCAACGCCCGCCTGTGCATGGCCTCCGCAGTGACAGGCTATATCTCAACCTACGGGGTCGACGAACCCGCCGGCTGTTATGACGACCTCGACGCCTGCAACGTCCTGCTCATGTGGGGAAACAACATGGCGGAAATGCACCCGGTGCTATTTTCCCGCATCCTCGACCGCCGGGAACGCGGCCAGAAAGTCACCATCATCGATCTCGGCACCCGCCGCACCCGCACTTCGGAATTCGCCGATCATTACTTGGAATTCCGCCCGCAGACCGACCTCGCCATCGCCAATTGCATCGCCCAACAGCTCATCGAGCGCGGCGCATGGGACAAGAAGTTCGTCGGAAACCACTGCGCCTTCCGTGCCGATGCGGACGTCGCGAAACCCGACCTCCTCGGCGTGGCGATCAGCTTCGATGAGTTCAAGAAACGCGTCGCCGAATACACGCCCGAACACGTCAGCGAACTCTCCGGGCTTTCCGTGGAGCAGTTGAAAATGCTAGGCGACCTGTTCGCCGACCCCGACATCCGCATCACCTCCACCTGGTGCATGGGCATGAACCAGCACACCCGCGGCACGGCGATCAACCGCTTGGTCCACGGCATCCACCTGCTCAGCGGGCACTTCGGCAAACCCGGCGACGCGCCCACATCCCTAACAGGGCAGCCCTCCGCCTGCGGCACCGCCCGGGAAGTGGGCACCCTCTGCCACACGCTCCCCGGCGGCCGCCTCGTCGCCAAGCTGCCTCACCGCGAGCAGTGCGAGAAACACTGGAACCTTCCCGCCGGCCGAATCAAGGAAACACCCGGCTACCACACGGTGTTGTTGTTCGAGAAATTCTGCACGCCCAAGGGCAAGGGTGGCGACATCGACACCATCATGGTCCAAGTGACCAACCCGGGCCAGACACTGCCCAACCTCAAGAAACTCTACACCGCGAAAAACGGCCTCGAAGACAAGTTTCTCATCGTTTCCGATGTCTATCCGACCGCCTCCACCGAGATCGCCGACCTCGTCCTGCCTGCCGCAATGTGGGTCGAGAAAAACGGCGCGTATGGCAACTCCGAGCGCCGCACCCAGCAATGGTTCAAGATGGTCCAGCCACCCGGCCAGGCGCGTGAGGATGTCTGGATGACTATCGCCATCGCCCGCCGCATTTTCGAGCTCGGCCATCCCGGCATGAAGAACAAGGACGGGAAATTCATCTTCACCTTCAAGGATGACGCCGGAAATGAAGTCCCCGCCTGGGATTACGCGCATTTTCACGACATCAATGTGGACCGCGCACTCTACGAGGACTACCGCCCGCTCACCCACATCAAACACAAACACGTCGCACCTTACGACGAGCTCGTCAAAGCAACGGGAATGCGCTGGCCGGTCGTCGAGCAAGCGGACGGTTCCTACAAGGAAACGCGCTATCGCTTTGTCGAAGGCGAGGATCCCTTCGTCGAAAAGGGCAAGGGCATCGATTTCTATCACTCCACCACCGAGGACGGCCGCGCCCAAATCTGGTTCTGCCCCTTCGAGCGCCACCCGGAAGAGCCGGACACCGAATATCCGTTCTGGCTTTGCACCGGACGCGTCGTCGAGCACTGGCACAGCGGCTCCATGACCATGCGCGTGCCCCAGCTCCGCGGGGCCATGCCGAACGCCTACTGCGAAGTCCACCCGGACGACGCCGCGGCGGCGGGTATCGGCAACGGCGACGAGATTATCGTCTCCACCCGGCGGGGAGAAATCAACCTAACTGCCTGGCTCAACGGCCGCGGGCGGCCACCGAAGGGCGCCCTGTTCGTGCCCTTCTTCGATGAAAAGCGCCTGATCAACAACATCACGCTCGATGCCGTCTGCCCGATTTCCAAGGAGCCGGACTACAAGAAGTGCGCCGCCCGGATTCGTAAAGCCTAAGCAGCCATGGACAGCCACGATATCGAAAGCTACTTCCGCCAGCACCGCAAGACGCTCGCGGTGGTCTTCCTGGTGGTTTGCATGTTAGCCATCTCCGGTTTTTTCATGGGAATGCGCCAAACCGAGCGCCAGGTGACGCGCAACCAGCTTCCGGTTGCTGGGAAACACGAGGTTTCCGAACAGACGCAGGAAGTCCCGGTTGCGCCCAACTATAAGGAAATCGGGAAAGCCGCTTGGCTCGCCAACCGCGACTGGAAATTCACCCTCGCCGACCTGCCACGTGCTGTCGCCCCGTTAGCCGGTCAAGCCGACGCCACTCCCGCGGAAACCGCCGCCGCCATCGAACGCCGGAAATCCCTCCGCGCCTATGACGGAGCGCCGCCCGTGATTCCCCATGCCATCGACACGCTCAAGGCATCCGCCTGCACCTCCTGCCACGGCGAAGACACCAACCTCGTCATCGGGGGCAAGCGTCCCTCGGAAATCAGTCACCCGTGGATCACCAACTGCACCTCCTGCCACGTCCCGGCAGACGGCCTGCGCCAAGTAACAGCCCTCGCGAAAGATCGGTTAGTCATCGAAAATTCCTTCCTCGGAAAAACCTCCGCCGGTCACGGCCCGCGTGCTTACGGCACCGCGCCGCCGACCATGCCGCACGCGGTCTGGATGCGCCAAAACTGCATGGCCTGCCACGGGCCGGGGCGCGAACAGGCCATCCGCACCTCCCACCCGGAGCGCCAGAACTGCCTCCAGTGCCACGCGCCCAATGCCGCGTTCGACAACCGGGAAACCTACCTGACGAATCCCAAACCGCCCTTGGATTCGTCGATTCTCAAAAAACAATGAGTTCCATCAGTCGTCGCGATCTCTTCCGTTCCATGTTCGGTCGCCGGACGGAACCGGCAGCTCCAAGCGTCCAGGAAACGCCCGTCATTGCCGAATCGCCGCCACTCGCGCTCATCCTCGACCGCTTCTGCCTCGCCTACCAAGGCTCATTCTGTTCGGTCTGCTCCGAGCGCTGCCCGGCCGATGGAGCCATCACCGTCGAACAAGGAAAGCCCCGCGTGAATCCGGATTTCTGCACCGGCTGCAAGATTTGCCACGACGTCTGCCCGGCGCCGAAAAACGCTGTTTTCCTCGTATCCCGCAAACCCCGCCAAGGCATGGTCGTGCGCCCGGCCGACCCCACTCTGACATGAGCCACCCCGTACCTCTACCCGATCTCCACCAGGCCGAACTCGACGAGGCCACAGTCCGACAGCTTTTCGAAGACGTTCGTGACCACACCGAGCTCATGGAAGTCATCCCGAAGCACGCGGCTTCCGCCTACGTTCCGGAAATCGCCGCCATCACCCTCGCAGAAGGGCTGGAGCAATTGTTAGCCGGCGGCGTCCGAGCGCTTCAGCTCCGCTACCGGCACGACGGCACAGTCTGGTGGGACACGCTGATGCCCACGCCGCACGGCACTTTCCGCATTGTCCGTATCCAACACGATTTCCCGGCATGAGTCCACACGGACAGCAAGTCACCCCAACCAAAATACGATCCATGAAAACAAACGCTGCAATACTCCTGTTGGCATCATCCCCCGTGCTCTGCGCGGGAACTCCCGAAGTGACTCCTCCGCCCGCGCCTGCCGAGCAATGGATCACGCCGACCATCGACATCCGCGCCCGTTATGAGTTCGGTGATACGGATGGCCTTGATCAATCCCACGCGTTCACGTTCCGCGAGCGCCTCGGGCTGAAAACCAAGGCATGGAACGGCTTCAGCGCCTTCGTCGAAGGGGAATTCAGCCAAGCGGCTGTCGATGACTACAATGCCAATGCTGGTCCGGAAGCCAATCCCTATGACCCAGCGAATACGGTGATATCCGATCCCGAGACCAACGAGCTCAACCAAGGTTTTCTTCAATATGAAGGCTTTGACACCGTCGCGAAAGCCGGTCGTCAACGAATCATTTATGACAACGCCGCTTTCATCGGCAACGTCGGATGGAGACAAAACGAGCAGACCTACGATGCAATCTCGCTTTCCAACAAGTCAATCGACGGACTGACCCTCAACTATGCCTATCTGAACCAGCTGAACCGGATTTACGGCTCCGAAGCGGACGCGCCGCTGGCTCCGGGATTCACGAACGTCGAGGATATCGGGACCAGCAGCCACCTTTTCAACGCTTCCTACACCGGGATCGAAGGAATCACCCTCGGCGCTTACGCGTATGTGATGAACTTCGAGGATGTCGGCGCATGGGACAACAACACCTTCGGACTCACCGCCAAGGGCAAGCTGAGCGACATCGCCCTCTACGGCGAACTCGCCTGGCAGGACAAGGCCGGGGTTGCCGGCGAGGATGACGCGCTCTACGCCCATGCCACCGCGACGAAAGCCTTCGGCCCGCAGGCTTTGACCCTCGGTCTGGAGCATCTCGACGCCGGGTTCAAGACCCCGCTCGCCACGGTCCACGCCTTCAACGGCTTCGCCGACGTCACCGACGCCGCCCGGATCTCCGGAGCACATAACGGTCTGACGGATCTCTACCTCTCGCACACGATGCCGATCTTCTGCGGCATCAAGTGGATGAACGTCCTGCACGCTCTCGGAGACAATGAGATTTCGGCCGGCTACGGCTGGGAGTATGACTCCGTGCTGACCAAGAAGTTCGACGACAACTTCACCGCCATCGCCAAGGTCGCGTTCTTCGAGTCCGAGGGAGACGACTACACGGCTAACGCAACGAATGACAGCCTTCCGACCACCGCACGTTTCTCGGTTGAGTTGAATTACACCTTCTGATTGTTGGCAGTCGGTTGCTGCGCGGAGGGGGCGTTTCGATCAAACGAAACGCCCTTTTCTTATTCCGTGAGACTGGCCGGCATCGCGGCGAAGGCCATTTCGCAAAGGCCGATGAACGCCTCTTCGACCAGGCTCGGCTCCCGTTTGGGCGAGTGAAACACGCCCCACTCGCGCTCGATCCCGGGCTCGTCGATGCTGACGACTTTCAAGCTCCCGTCCGCGATCTCGCGCGCCGCCACCCAGGGCGCGACGATTCCCACGCCGATGCCGAGCTTCGCCATTTCCTTGATGGCCTGCATGTCACCCAGCACCAGAGGCTTTTTGCCCCGGCCGCCTTTTTGCTCCAGCCATTCCTCGATCAATCGGTGGGTCTCGGTCGCTTTGGCGTAAATGATGAACTGGTGATCGTTGATCGTGGAAGTGACCGACGAGCTGTCGAGCGCCCACGGATGAAAGGACGAGACCACCAAGGCCAGCCGGTCTTTGAACATCGGCCGATAGCCATCGTCCCCTTTTCCACGAGGCTTCAGACCGACGACCAGGTCGAGATCCGCACCGGCCAGTCGATCTAGCAAAAGTGTCGTGTCACCGGCCTCAATGACCGGCTCGCACCTCGGGAAACAGTCGCGGAACTCGCGCAGGACCGATGGGATTAGAAAGTGACAAAGGCTGTGAGGCGCCCCGATCCGGATTCGCGTCTGCCCCCAGCGGCGAAGGCCGTCGAGATCCCGGCTGGCTTGCTCCAACTCGAAAATCACCCGTTTGCAGCGCCTGAGCAGCAACTCGCCCTCGGCAGTGACCGCCACCCGCTTTCCCGTGCGGTCCAACAAGCGGCAGGACAACTGCTCTTCGAGCGTTCGTAGCGAATGACTAACAGCCGACTGCGTCACGAAAATCCGGCGCGCGGCGAGCGTGAAACTGCCCTGCTCCACCACGGCCACAAAGGCTCTCAGTTGTCGTAAATCCGGAACCCAGTCCATAGATGAATGCCTTTCATTGAAAGACAGGGGGAAATTAGCAGCGCTTGTGCCAAATTCTTATCTTTGGCATTCCACGCGCTTAGGGAGCGGCGTGAAGCATCATGACCCACCGCAAATGCCGGGTGTCCCACTTCGTCTGGGATACGTTCCCCTGAGCGACTGTGCCCCGATCGCAGTCGCCATGGAAACGGGGATTTTCGCGCGTTACGGGTTGAATGTGGTGCTGTCCCGTGAGCTCGGCTGGACGAGTGTCCGCGACAAGATGTTCTACGGAGATCTGGACGCCGCCCAGTCGATTGCCGGGATCGCCTTCGCCCTCGGGATGGGCTTCAGCGAGTTGCGCGGCGAAGTCGCAGTGCCCTTGATTCTCAACCTGCACGGCAATGCCATCACTCTATCAAAAGATTTCGCGCCATCTGAAATCGGCAAGGGCGAGGGCCTGCCATCCTTCCTCGCCCACCATTGGAAGAAGGACCGCCCTTTCACCCTGGCCGCCACCCATCGCTTTTCCTCCCATCACATCCTCCTTCATCAGTGGCTGAAACGCCACGGACTATCAGCCCCGGCGGACGTGGAAATCATCTTTCTGCCCCCCCCACTCATGCCGCGCCACCTCAAGGCCGGCCACATCGACGGCCACATCGACGGCCACATCGACGGCTACTGCGTCGGCGAACCGTGGAATTCCGAGTCGGTGCTGGCAGGAACCGGATGGTGTCCTGTCACTTCCTCGGATCTTTCCCACGGTCACCCCGAGAAGGTTCTGCTGGTCTCCGGAAAATTCCTGCACGAGCGCAAGGACGAGTCGATCGCGCTGGTCGCCGCGCTGTTGGACGCCTGCCGGCTGTGCCAGGACCCCGCCTTCCGCAATGAGATGATCTCGATCCTCGCGCTCAAGGACTACACCGGTGCTGCGGAGGACGTACTGCGGAACAGCCTCGGCAACGAGTTCAATACCGGAGCCGGCACCACCAGTGCCTCAGCCTTTCACATCTTCCACGGGGACTCGGTGAACCGGCCAACCGTGGAAAAGGCCTCGTGGGTGCTCGCCGGGCTCCGTAACATCGGCATCCTGCCGGATGTCACCTGCGGCTCGCTGTCCCGCATCTATCGGGAGGATCTGTTCCACACCGCCACGCAATGTTCCCAGGGGGCGTGAACGTCCTTCATTCCCGTCTCCACATCCTCATCTGCATGTCCATCGCCTCACCCCTGGTTACTGGCGGCGCACCGAAGAAGCCGATGGTCGCTAACATGCAGGCCGGGAAAATCATGTGCGGTCGCGATTTCAAAGCGCGAGCTTCCAGATCACCCCTAGCAGCGCGCACCCCGCCAGCACCGGGATCACGCCGATTTTGAATCGCTCCATCGCAAGCCAAGCCACGGTCGCCACGACCGCAACGAAGTAATCGTAGCTGCCCTCCACCGGCCTCAGCGCGTGCCAGGCGAACCAGATCGCGAGATTGAGAATCACCCCGACGACCGCCGCGGTGATCGCGGTTAGTGTGGAAGCCAGGGCCGGACGCTCGTGCAAACCCTGGACATACGGCGCTCCCAGAAAAACGAAAAGGAAGCACGGCAGAAAGGTCACCCAAGTCGTGATCAGCGCCCCGAGCGTCGCGGCGGCGAGTGGCGGCAAGTCGCCGGGATGTTGCCACGCCGCCACGAACCCCACGAACTGGAGCATCATGATCAGCGGCCCCGGCGTCGTCTCCGCCAGGCCGAGGCCCGCCATCATTTGCCGCTGGCTGAGCCAACCGTAATGCCCCACCGCCATCTGCGAGACATACGGCAGCACCGCGTAGGCACCGCCGAAGGTGACCAGCGCCGCCTTGCTGAAAAACAGCCCTTCCTGAAAGTGAATCCCCTGCCACCCCAGCAACATCCCCGCGCCGATGACCGGAATCCACCACAGCGTCAGGCAAATCACCGAGATCAAAACCGTCCGCCCCAGACTCGCCCTCGCGGCTGGAGGCAGCACCACGCAGGGCGTTTCCTCCGTCCCCGACTTCCCGTGCCCTTTGCCCGCAGGAAATTGCTTTGGAAAAAACCTGCCGCCCAGACAGCCGATCAGCGCGGCCGATAGAATGATCAGCACGAAGGAGATCTTGAAAACAAAGATCGCGACGAAAGCCAGCAATGCCAGCGCCCACAGGCTCCGCGTTTTCAACGCCTTCGAGCCGATCCGTTTCACGGCCGCCGCGACGATGGCGATCACCGCCGGGATCAACCCGTAGAAAATCCCGCCGATCCAGACGACGTCTCCGCCCGCCATGTAGAGCCAGCTCAGGCCTAGCAGGATGAAGACCGAAGGCAGCACGAACAGCGCTCCCGCCGCGACTCCGCCGCGCGCGCCGTGCAGCCGCCAGCCGAGATAAGTCGCCAGTTGTTGCGCTTCGGGTCCCGGCAGCAGCATGCAGAAATTCAGCGCGTGCAGGAAATGCTCCTCCGACAACCAGCGCCGCCGCTCGACGATCTCCCGGTGCATGATCGCGATCTGCCCCGCCGGTCCGCCGAAGCTGATCCAGCCGAGTTTCCACCAGAAACGGAGCGCCTCGCCAAAAACCGGCGAGGGCGGAGGAACTCTTGTGGATGATGCGTCATGACTCATTGCCAAGCCCAAGGCTCTTCAAAATCCTCCCGGAGCAACAGCGCTATCTTCCCCCATTTCGGATTCCGCTCGGATCATTCAAAACCCCCAAGTCAATCCTCCGGACAATCGCCCCTTGACCGGAACGGCTCGGCCCTCTACCTACCCCGCCGTATGGGATTTGACACACTTGGGCTCTCCGCAGCCGTTCTGGAAGCCATCAAGGAATCCGGCTACAACACACCGACGCCGATCCAGGCCCAGGCCATTCCGATCATCCTCGAAGGCCGCGATGTCATCGGCGCTTCGCAGACCGGTACCGGCAAGACCGCGGCTTTTGCGTTGCCATCGCTCTCGAAGGTGACGCGCATGGGTAAGCCGCAGATCCTCGTGCTCGAGCCAACGCGCGAACTCGCGCATCAAGTTGCTGAATCATTTGAAAAATACGGTAAGCACACCGGCCTCAAGGTCGCCTTGCTATACGGTGGTGTGGGCCTTGGCAAGCAAACCGAAGAACTCGAAGCCGGCGCGGATATCGTTGTCGCCACACCAGGCCGCCTGATCGATCATTTCTACCGCACCTCGATGCGCTTCGGTGAGGTCAAAATCCTCATCCTCGACGAAGTCGACCGCATGCTCGACATGGGCTTCCTGCCACAAGTGCGCAAGATTGTGAACCTCTGCCCATGGGAAGGCCGCCAAACGCTGTTTTTCTCCGCCACCATGCCGGCCGCGATCCAGACTTTCGCGCAGTGGTGCCTTGTTGACCCGATCAGCGTGGAAATCGCGCGGCGCGCGGTGGCCTCGACCGTGACTCACGCCTTCTATCCGGTGGCGATGGATCAACGCGACGAGCTGCTGCTCGCGTTGCTCAAGGAGACCGACTATCACTCGGTGATGATCTTCACGCGCACCCGCAAGGAAGCCGACGATGTCACTTCAATGATCAAATCAACCGGTCAACCGAAGGTTGCTGCGATGCATTCAGACATCAACCAAGTCGATCGCATGAAGGCGCTTGCCGGATTCAAGAGCGGTGATTTTGAAATCCTCGTCGCCACCGATGTCGCGGCGCGTGGCATCGACATTTCGGGCGTTTCGCATGTGATCAACTACCGCGTGCCAGAAAATGCCGAGGACTATGTGCACCGTATTGGCCGTACGGGTCGTGCTGAGGCCGAGGGCGATGCCTTCACGATCCTCACCGCCGACGAGTTGGATTACGCGAAATCCGTCGAGGTCTTCATCGATCAGAAAATCCAGCGCAAGAAGCTCGAGGGCTTCGGCTACACCTACACCGCGCTGCTCGATGATTCACCGTCCAAGCCGGTGCGACGCAAGTCGGTCGGCGGCAAGAAGAGACGCTGAGGCAGGGACCTTTGTCCCAAAGGTCCACGAGAATGAGGGGGATCGCATTACTGCCAGCGATTTCACCATCTCACCTTCGCGCGAATCGGAAGCCCGGAAACGCACGGACCAAGCGCCGCATTTCGAGTTTCATCAGGAT
>JBFZFJ010000408.1:0-8403 GCA_041306405.1 Verrucomicrobiales bacterium
GTTGGTTGGGTGGCCACCAGCGCGACGCTCATGACTTGAGCTACTATGAGGCCCCCCTGAAAATGCTCGCCGGGGATGTGCGCATGCCGGCCATTTTCCTCAAGGCTCCAGCTGTGCTTGAGCGCCAACTCACCGCTTTCTGCATCGACCGCTGGATCGAAAGCAGCTCGTCCGCACGAATCCCGGAAAAGATGGAGTTGCTCTACATCCAGCTTTCCCAGGACACCGAAAAAGCGCAGTTGCTCGGCGCATTCCCCAATGCGCTTTATCAGTTCATTGAGCTACATCTCACATTACTGATCGAAGGTTTCGTGGCGATGTTCGACAGGGACGAACTCGACAAGGATAGCATCGATTACCTCCGGATTTTCATCCAGGGAGACAACAACGAGCAGGGATCGCTTTCCTACAAGATCAACAGCGCCCTCGCCGCGTCCCACAAGGATCGGGAAGGGGGTGCCGGAGATGAAGTTTGTGCGAGACCTGGGTGACTCGCACTCGGCGGATTAGCCCTCCTGCGCCGCCGCCGCTGAGATTAGTTGCCGACTTCTTATCACTGCGACCATCCGATTAGTATCAACCCCCTTTTTCCCCGCCCTCCGGTCCGACCCAATGGCTCTTCAGTAGCCTCCCGCAGAAGGCAAATTCCTAGCAGCCCGGCAAGAAATTCCGGATTTGAACCGCCGCCGACGCAGCGGGAACTATTTCTTGCATTAGCCCGATGCTTCGGTATTTTCCCGTCGTTCCAATGCCTTCTCTTGTTTGCCTTAGATCCATGAATCTCGTCATACTTCCGATCATCGAAGCCAGGTGCGGACCGGGAGATATGCGGATGATTTGCCGCCGGTTGGGCAAGCTTCGAACCATCATGGTTGGCCTGCTATCCTGCTTGGTGCTTTTTGTGACGCGGGCTGCCGCTGCTCCTGATTTCCAGCGGGATATACGGCCGATCCTTTCCAATGCCTGCTACAAGTGCCACGGTCCTGATGAAGCGGAGCGTAAAGGAGGGAAGAAGGGGAGTGGCGGACTTCGGTTGGACACGGAGGACGGATCACGTGCTGCGTTGTATGACGGAGCGGCAATTGTTCCAGAGCACCCGGAATCAAGCAGGTTGATGTTTCATATCAAGTCCAGCGACCCGGACGAGCTGATGCCACCGCCGAAATCGGGCGCGAAACTAACATCATCTGAAATCGATTTGTTGGAAAAATGGGTGCTGGCCGGAGGGAAGTATACGAAACACTGGGCTTACGAAAAGCCGCTCGCTCCCGCGTTACCCGAGGTCAGGAACAAGGCGTGGATGCGCAACGGCGTGGACGCATTTATTCTCGCACGCCTTGAGAAAGAGGGCCTGGCTCCGCAACCTGAAGCGGATCGTCTGGCCCTTGCGCGGCGTGTGGCACTGGATCTCACAGGTCTGCCACCGACACCGGAGGAAGCGGATGCCTTCATGAACGATCAGGCACCCGACGCATACGAGCGCTTGGTGGACCGGCTGCTGGCCTCGCCTGCTTTCGGCGAACATTGGGCCCGGCAGTGGCTGGACCTCGCACGTTACGCCGACTCAGCAGGCTATGCAGACGACCCGATGCGCACGATCTGGGGTTATCGAGACTATGTCATCCGTGCGTTTAACTCCAACAAGGCCTTCGATCAATTCACCATCGAGCAGATCGCAGGTGACCTGCTTCCCAATGCGACTGACGAACAACTCGTTGCGACCGCATTTCATCGCAACACGATGACGAACAATGAGGGTGACATCAACGACGAGGAATTCAGAAACGCCGCAGTGGTGGACAGGACGAACACCACGATGTCCGTCTGGATGGGCACGAGTTATGCCTGTGCGCAGTGTCACACCCACAAATATGATCCGATCACTATCCAAGAGTATTTCAAGGTCTTCGCTTTTTTCAACAACACCCAAGATACGGACCGGAAAGATGAATCTCCGCTGCACACTTTTCAGGATGGGCAGGAAAAGATCACGGTTCCCATCCAGCGGGATCTGGAAGCGGCGAAGCGGCGCAAGACCCGTGTCCAGCTGCGTGGAAATTATCTCTCACTGGCGGAGGAAGTGGAGGAGGGCGTGCCTGCTGTGTTTCATCCGCTCCCCGAAGGCGTGGCAATGAACCGACTCACGCTTGCCCGATGGCTCGTGGACCAAGCCAACCCGTTGACTCCGCGTGTGACTGCTAACCGCTTTTGGGAATCCATCTTTGGTACGGGTATCGTCCGGACCAGCGAGGAATTCGGCGCCCAGGGCGAACTGCCGACGCATCCGGAGTTGCTCGACTGGCTCGCCACCGAGTTGCTGCGTGAAAAGTGGGACACCAAAAAATTCCTCCGCCTGCTGGTGACATCGGCCACCTACCGCCAGTCGTCGAAAGTCACTCCCGAGTTGATCGAGCACGATCCCGCCAACCGGCTGTTAGCCCGCGGTCCACGGTTCCGGCTCAGCGCCGAAATGGTGCGCGATCAGGCGCTCGCCGCCAGTGGGCTGCTTACGCACAAGATGTATGGCCCGCCGGTGCGTCCGCCACAGCCGAACCTCAATCTCTCGGCCGCCTTCGGTAGTGGACTTGACTGGAAAAACAGCACCGGTGAGGACTCACGCCGCCGCGCGCTTTACACCGAGTGGCGGCGCACCGCGCCCTATGCCTCGATGGCCACCTTCGATGCGCCCAACCGCGAAGTGTGCACGCTGCGCCGCAACCAGTCGAACACACCGCTCCAAGCGCTCGTCACACTCAATGATCCCGTCTATCTGGAGGCCGCGCAGGCGCTCGCCCGCCGTATGACCGCAGGCGCATCCACTGCCGTGGAGAAAGTCACGATTGGCTTCCGCCTCTGCGTCACCCGTCCGCCCCATGCCACTGAAATTGAGCGTGTGCTGGCCCTCTACAAAGAAGCACTGGCACATTTCAAGCAATCGCCAGACAAAGCCACCGCTTTTGCCACCAATCCCATCGGTGCCGCGCCCGCGGGTGCGGACTTGCCGGATCTCGCCGCGTGGACCACCATCGCAAACGTTCTTTTGAATATGGATGAAACCCTGATGAAACGTTGATGCATCCTCACTTTGATCTCCTCCAGGCCCAGACCCGGCGCGCCTTTCTGCGCAGCACCGGGCGATTCAGCCTTGGTGCCATCGCCGCCCAGGCGCTGTTGGGGCGCGATGCGGTTGCCAGTCCCCTCGAAGTGAATCCTTTCGCTCCACGCGCACCGCATTTCACACCGAAGGCCAAGAGGGTGATCTATCTACACATGTCCGGTGGGCCACCGCAGCTCGATCTATTCGACTACAAACCCGAGTTGGCGAAACGTGACGGGCAGTCCGTGCCGGATCAGTTCCTCAAGGGTAAGACCTTTGCTTTCACATCCGGCACCCCGAATCTCATGGGCTCGCCCCGGAAATTCGCGCAGTATGGCGAGGCTGGCATCTGGATGTCTGATGCTGCGCCGAATTTTCATGGAATCGCCGACGAGATCTGCGTGGTCAAATCGATGTTCACCGATCAATTCAACCACAATCCGGCCGAACTGCTTCTGTTCACCGGCTCGCCTCGCAATGGGCGCCCGTCACTGGGCTCGTGGGCGACATACGGACTTGGATCGGAGAACGAAAACCTGCCCGGCTTCGTCGCGCTGATCAGCAGCGGCACCCAGCCGAGCGGCGGACAGAGCTTGTGGGGCACGGGTTTCTTGCCATCGGTCTTTCAGGGAGTGCAGTGCCGCTCCAAGGGCGATCCGGTTCTTTATGTGAGCGACCCGGCGGGTATGGATCGCGAGCTGCGCCGTAAATCGCTCAATGCCCTACGAGACCTCAATGAGGAGCAATATCGTGAACTTGGCCACCCTGAAACGGCCACACGTATCGCCCAATACGAACTCGCCTTCCGCATGCAAACCAGCGTGCCGGAGGTGATGGACATCTCGCGCGAATCGCCGCAGGTTCTGGCTGAATACGGAGCCAAACCCGGCGACGCCAGTTTTGCCAACAACTGCCTGCTTGCCCGCCGGCTGCTGGAACAAGGTGTGCGCTTCGTGCAGTTGTTCGATTGGGGCTGGGACTTCCACGGGACAAACCCTCGCGAGGACATCCGCGACGGACTTAGCGATAAAATGCGTGCCACCGACAAGCCGGTCGTCGCATTGATCCGTGATCTCAAACAACGCGGACTTCTTGAAGACACCCTGGTTGTCTGGGGCGGCGAGTTTGGCCGCACGCCCTTCCGCGAAGGCCGCACCAGTAGCGGACAAATCCTTGGTCGCGACCATTTCCCCGATGCATTCTCGCTCTTCCTTGCTGGAGGCGGCGTCAAAGCTGGCCTGAGCTACGGCGAGACGGATGAACTTGGTTTTTCCATCGTGGACAAAAAGGTCCACGTCCACGATCTTCAGGCGACCATCTTGCATCTGCTAGGCTTCGATCACGAAAAGCTCATCTACCGCTTTCAGGGTCGCGATTTCCGCCTCACGGACGTGCATGGACATGTCGTTAAAGATATTCTGGCCTAGCTTAGTTTAGCTCCCTAATGGCCGGATTTTTGGGCCCGGCTCAAAACTCAGTCCATCACACCAAGTCTCCAACACCATGAAACGTCTGCTCACTTTCTTTCACTTCGTCTCGCTGCTTCCCTCTGTCGCATGGCTTCCTGCCGACGCACGGGCGGATGATTTACGAAACTGGAAACTCGAATGCGCCAGCGGCGCCGCCGTCGTGAAGAACACCGGCGGCGCTGAAGTGCTGCGCTACTTTACGACCAGACCAGAAGGCACGCCGCTTAGAGCGAACTCGACCTGCTGCTTTCACCCGTTCACCACGCCGGCGGGGCACCCGGTGACAGCCTTCGCGCCGGATGACCACAAGCATCACCGTGGCATTTTTCTCGCGTGGGTGGAAATGCATGGAGCGGCGGACGCGGATTTCTGGGGATGGGGCGCGCACGCGCCGGTCAAGGACCGTGTCATCAAAAATCGCTCGCTCACCAAGGACGGCGCCGCGGCATTCACCGCAGTGAACGACTGGATGGCTGGCGACGTGAAAATACTCGAGGAAACGCTGACCGCCTCGGCCCGACAGGAGCACGGCGCCAACATCCTCGACCTCACTTACGCGCTCAAGCCCGCCGCAGACGTAACACTGGCACGCTGGGCCTTCAGCGGATTCTGCGTGCGGTACCCGAAGCTCGGAGAAGCCGTAGTTCACAATCCACAGGGCATCGTCACGCTGCCGGAACCCGCCCACGTCAAGCCGGACACGAACTGGCCGGACGCTCCATGGTATGCCGCGACCTGGGAATCAGAAACCGGCGCACCGGTCGGTGTCGCCGTGGTGCCGCGCGGCGCGCACCCGCCGAAGACATGGCACTGCCCGCGCAGCATCCGCATGTTGAACCCCGCCATCACTGGTCCCGCTGCTGTGATTCTCAAAGGTGGCCAGGTGACCACGCTGCGCTACCAAGTCGTCGCCTTTGACGGAGCCGTGCCGGCAGCGATGCTGAACCAGCTTGCGCAGGAAAATCCATGAACCGGCGCAGCATCAATCAACCACTATGAAAATGACATCGGGAATCCTCGGCGCGCTGCTTGCGAGATGCGCCGGCCTTTTGCTCGGGGCATTCGCATCGACTAGCTCGCTCGCGGAACCGGCATTCGACTACGACGTCTTTCTGAAATCGGTGCGCGTGCCGCCGGAGTTCACCATCGATCTGGCGGCGGGCGAACCCATGATTCGGTTTCCCATGTTTGCCTGCTACGACGACGCCGGGCGGCTCTACGTCGCGGAGTCTTCGGGGAACGATCTCTACGCGGGCTTGCAGAAACTCACGCGCGACTGCCGGGTGTCGCGGCTGGAGGATACGGATGGTGATGGACGTTTCGATAAGTCGACAGTTTTCGCCTCGGGCGTGACATTTCCGATGGGACTTGCGTGGCACGACGGGCGGCTTTATCTCGCCGACCCGCCGGAGCTGGTTGCGCTGACCGACACCGATGGCGACGGACGCGCGGACAAACGCGAGGTGATTCTCAGCGGGTTCGGCCACACGGACAACGGCAGCCTGCACGGCCTCACCTTCGGGCCCGATGGCCTGCTCTATTTCACGATGGGCGCGCCGGACGGCTGGAAGCTTCCGCGCGGCGACGGGACATTTCTTGAGGGCGTGGCGGGCGCGCTCTTCCGCTGCCGGCCCGATGGATCCCAGCTCGAGGTCATCAGCCGTGGCTTTCAAAATCTGGTCGAGATTGAGTTCATGCCCGGCGGCGAATTCATCGGCACGGACAACTGGTTTCAAAAGCCCGCCGGCGGCTGGCGCGATGCGCTGGTGGATTGCGCGCCAAGCGGGCTGTATCCGTATGCGCCCGCCAGCGGCACTCCTCTGCCCCGCACCGGTGTCACGCTGCCACCGCTCATTCTGCTGCCGGCGGTCGCGCACAGCGGGCTGACACGACTGCGCACGACGGGCTTTCCGGAGGAATGGCGAGGCAGTCTATTCGTCGCCGAGCACAACACGCGCAAAGTCGTGCGCCACGAACTGCGGCGCGAGGGTTCGACCTTTGCCTCGACAAATGTGGACTTCTTAGCGGGCGAACACCCGGATTTCCATCCCGCAGACGTGCTCGAATCATCCGACGGCTCGCTGCTCATCGTGGATACCGGCGGCTGGTATGTGGAACACTGCCCGACGGGTCGGATCCGCGATTCGCGCGCGCCCGGCGGCATTTATCGCGCGCGCTGGACGAAGGCACGCGAGGTGAAGCCGGCGTCGGACGAGGCGCGCTTCGCGGCCCTTTGGAAAATGAACACGGACCAATTGCGGGCGCGGCTCGCTGATGGGGATGTGAACGTCATCTGCGCGGCGGCGCGCGTGCTGGCGTCGCGGCGGGAAAAGTCCGCGGGTGACGCGCTGGTCGCACTGCTCGATTCTACACAGGCTCCCGTGCGTCGCGCCGCCGCTGAAGCCCTCGCCGTATGCGGCGCGCGCTCGCACGCCCCACGGCTTGTCGCCGCGCTGGCAAAGGCGGGGAACGATTTTGAGGAGCACGCTTGCATTGCAGCGCTGCTCTCGCTGGCGGATGAACCGTTCGTGCGCGGCTTGCTTGCGCACGAGACGCCGCGCGTCCGCCGCGCCGCGTTGCACCTGCTCGACCAACCGCCTTTCGCCACGCTGCGGTTCGCGGACCTCACCGGGCCACTCGGCGACAGCGACGCGAACGTAAACCGCGCCGCGCGGCATTTGCTCGAGGGGCACAACGAGTGGGCTGCGGACGCCCTGCCGTGGCTGCGCCAACAACTGGCAACGTCAGCATCCGAAGCCGGCAGTTTGAATGCCTTGAGCGCGCTGTTCGTCGCCTTCCAGTCCGATGCCGGGATTCGCGGCTTGATTTCCGAACTGCTCGCTCCCGGCGCGCCGACGCCTGTCGGAGCCCGCGCGTTCTTGTTGAACCTGCTGCCATCGCTCACGACGAAGAAGCCCGAGGCGGCGTGGTTGCAAGCCATCGGGCCCGCGCTCGCGGACCCAGCCTTGCGCATCCCGGCCTTGGGCGCGGCCTCGGCGTATCCGCAACCGGAGTTTGCCCCGCGACTGGCAAAACTCGCCGAAGACACCGGCGTCCCTGCGCCGCAACGATTGCTTGCCGCGCGCGTTTCAGCGCGGCATCCGACCTTGAGCGAGAGCGTATTCGAGCTCGCCGTAAAGTCGCTGGATGCAAAAGCCGGTGCGGCGGAGCGCCTCAGCGCTGTGGATTTGCTGGCCCGGACACAACTCACAGCGCCGCAGTTGCAGCGGCTTCTCACTGCCTTGCTACGCAGCGGAGCGGTTGCTCCCGATGGGTTGCTGCCCACGCTGGCCCGTTCGACCCACAAGGACACGCGCCCAGCGCTCGCCGATTTTTTCAACGCTCAACTCAAGTCCGGCTGGTCGCCTGCGCGCGCCATACTGGATCAAACGCTCGCGATGTTTCCGGATGAGCCGTCCGTCAGTGCGTCGCTGCTCGCCGCGTGGGAAACGAACAACGCGGCGATGCTGCAGCGCCTTGCTGAATTCAAGCCACTGCTCGCCGGCGGCGACGCGGAGCGCGGGCGCGTGGCGTTCACCACGGCGACGTGCACGGGTTGTCATCGCATTGGCGAACACGGCGGTCTCCTCGGCCCCGACCTCACGCGCATCGGCGCGATTCGTTCCGGCGGGGACTTGCTCGAATCCATTCTCTATCCCAGCAGTTCCCTCGCGCAGGGCTACGTGCCCTATCTGCTGACGCGGCGCGACGGTGAAGAGATCTCCGGCAGCCTCGTCGAGCAGGGACCGGAAGGCGTGAGCCTGCGCGATGGCGCGGGCGTGATCCATCGCACGCGGCCCGATGACATCGCCGCTCTCGACCGCCAACAACTGTCCT
>JBFZFJ010000409.1:0-3178 GCA_041306405.1 Verrucomicrobiales bacterium
ACCCGCCGCCACGAGGATCGCGGAACAATTGCGGGTGAGGGAAGCGGCTGCCATGCGCGGAGATGTAACAGCCTGTCCCGCGCCGCGGAAAGAGCCAACTGCCAAGAAATTGCTTTTGAAACGGGCTCCGACTGCGGATCAGAGCTTGAAGAACTGCTCCCATTCCTTGCGCGGCGGAGCGCCGGCCAGCAGCTCGTTGGCGACCTTGTGGTTGGTGATCTGTTTGGAGGCGGGATCGAAGACCAGCTTCGCGTTCACCCGCAGGGCGAGGACTCCGAGCGCCATCGACTGGCAAAGCGGACCGGCCACCGCGAACGATGAGCGGCAGGTTTCCTGGCCCTTGCAGGCGAGCAGGAAATTCTTGAAATGGTTGGACGGGCTTTTCGGAATTTCCGGCAGGCTCGACTTCATCTCAGCGGCCTTGGGGCCGAGGATCTGCAGGGTGCTGGCGAGGTCTCCGCCGTAAATGACCTTGCCGGGTGGCCGCGCCTTGGTTTCCACCTTGCCGGTGGATGGCGGCGGGATGTCGCTGTCCACGACCGCCGCACCGATGTTTTCCGGCAGGGACGGCAGGTTTTTCACGCCGTCATACCATGTGAGTTTCACCGGCGGCATCGCGCCGCGCGCGGGGAACCGGAAGGCGAGCGTGGACGCCTGCGGGAAAATGAACGGGCTATGGCCTTCCAGCAGCAACGGGTCCACCTCCGTCGGCAGGCCGAGATTGAGAAACTGGTGGGCGGTGTCGAAGATGTGCGCGCCCCACTCGCCGAGCGCGCCGTTGCCGAAGTCATACCACGAGCGCCACTCGCCGTTGATGTATCCCTTGTTGTATTCGTGAAATTGCGCCGTCGCCAGCCAGGTGTCCCAGTCGAGGGTGTCCGGGACGGGCTGCTTCGGCAGATAGTCGGAAACCTTCATGCCGTGCCAGCGCCGCGGGTTGTTCATGAAGGCTGTGATCTTGGTCACGTCCCATTCGCGTCAGGTTAAGGCTAGGATGCCTGATTCCACAGGGGATTTCCGGGTTCGCTTGTCCCGTTGAACGTGCCTCGAATCCGGATTAAAGGCGGCAGAATCCTCAAGATTGCGGGATTTTATGAGATGGACCGCTAGCAGGTCGTAGAGCTTTTCATAACTCAGTCTCGCTCGCCCGACTAGACTTCCTATCCTCTGCGCGATCTTCATGCCGAGCTGGTGGGCGATCATCCCGGCTAATACAAGCGCTTGGATGTGATGTTCGTTACTCTTGCTTCTTTTCGTCGGTCTTCGGCGCACCGCCACCCTCTTGCTTGTGCGGAGGGGCGGAAATAGGCGGCGATACGGCGACGGCGGGTTTCTTCGGCGGTGCGTTGGGATTGACCGGGGCGGCGCCGGAAGGGGCGACCGTAACAGGAGGGGTGACGGCGCTGGTGGCCTTGGAGATCTCGACAAGTTCGATCTCGAAGACGAGGACGGAACTCGGCTCGATCACGGGGCCGCGCTGCTTGTCTCCATAACCGAGGCTCGGGGGAACGAAAAGTTTCCACTTCGAACCCATGGCCATCAGCGGGAGGGCCTCCTGCCAGCCCGGCACCACGCCGCTCACAGGAAACTCCCGCGGCTGTCCGCGGGAATCATCAAAGACGGTGCCGTTGATGAGCTGGCCCTTGTAAATCGCCTTCACCTTGTCGGTCTTTACCGGCTTCGGGCCATTGCCTTCCTTGATCACCTGATACTGCAGGCCGCTGGCGGTGGTGATGACACCTTCCTTCTTGCCGTTCTCGGCAAGGAATTCCCCCGCGAGCTTGGTGTTCTTCTTGGCGAGTTCGGCCTGCTTCTTCTCCATTTTGACGCGAAGTTCGTTCTGGAAGGCGGTCATGATTTTCTGCTGCTCTTCCTGCGAATATTTAGGTTCTGTGCCGGCGAGCGCGTCCTTGATGCCGTCGATCAGGTTGTCCAGGCTGGCATCAACGCTGTTCGTTCGCAATTTCTGGCCGAGGTCGGCACCGATGATGTAGCTCACGGCAATCATGTCGACCGGTTCTGCCGGTGCGGTCGCGGGCGGGTTGGCGGGTGCCGGAGGTGCCGGTGGTGGGGTGTTCTGGGCAAACAAGGCGCTGCCGAAGAGGGGAAGGAGGATGCTGGTTAAAACGCGGATCTTGTGCATGGTGGTGATGGTTACAGGTGATCGTCGGGGGTGCTTCGAGCGCAGACATTAAATCCGCCGCGTTGCGAGTCAAGCGGTTCGTGCTTGCGGTTCAGTCTGTGAAACCCGAATCTTCCACGGCGAGGAATTTAGCCGAATGCGGGCACTTGCGCCCGATGCCGGGGGCCGGACCGGCCTTCTGGCAGGCGGAGCAGGCGGGCATCTTCCTGGGCACCTCCGGGACCCGGCCTCAGCGCACCCGCTCTAACAGCCGCGACGGCAGGTTTTTTTGGATTTCTCGGCAAATGCGGACCTGCTCCTCGTTCTTTTTGAGCAGCGGGAAAATTCCCACCTTGATCGGTGCCATGCGCGGGACGAAGCGGAGGATGGTGCGGAGGTCCTCCTTGCCTTTCTCGTCGGTTAGAGTTTTTTCGTCGAAGGCCTCGCAAATCAGCGCGAGCACCGTGCGGTCGCAGCCGGCGGACGGCTCGACAACGTGCGGCAGGAATTTTTCCTTGGTCTCCTCATCGAAATACACGAGCGACTTGCCGGCGCCCTTTTCATGCACGCCGAGGTCGTAGTCGGTGCGATAGGCCACGCCTTCGAGTTCCCGGATGCCGAAGGGAAACTCGTATTCGATGTCGTAGGTCTTTTTCGAATAGAACGCGCGCTCGCCATCCGGCACATCAAGGATATGGAGTTTTTCGCGCGGGATGCCGATCTCGCCATAGAACTTGAGCCGCTCTTCGAGCCATTCGTCAGTGAGGCGCATGCCGTCGTCCGGGTGGCAGAAACAACCCCCTTTTTCCCGCCCTCCGGTCCACCCATGAGCTTTCTCAACGGCCTTCACCCCAAAAGCAATTTCCTTGGCGCCAGCCAAAGCCCTGAGAGACGGGGATGGCGCTCGTAAACCAAAACAACTAACCGAAAGGAGAACGTCAAACTAACGAGCGACTGAAAGACTCTATTGAAACCCGGCGGGAACCAACCCGCCCGGAAAGGGTTGACCACCCACCGGAAGCGAGCCTTGGTTGGCGTCCAGAAATGGCGTCTTCA
>JBFZFJ010000410.1:0-3490 GCA_041306405.1 Verrucomicrobiales bacterium
CGTGCGGCGCTCCAGATCGAAGAACCCGCCGAGCCGGGCGACGCGCAGGGCTTCGAACTGGTCGGAAAGGAGGTTCGAGGTGACGTTGCGGTTTTCCAACACCTGGCCCAGCCCGCCCGGCGCGCTGGTGTAGTCGCGGAACACCGTCCACTGACCGTTAGCCAGGCGGACGAGATCGCAGCCGGTGGTAACGACGAAGCGGCCGCCGACCGGTTGGACGCCGCGTGCATAGTGGAGAAAGGCCGGGCTAGAATTCACCAGGTCCGGCGAGATCAAACCTTCGCGCAGCAGTTGCTGCGGGCCGTAAAGATCCGCCAGAACCGTGTCGATCAAGCGCGCCCGCTGCGCCAGCCCGGCCGAAACCTGCGCCCACTCGGCGGCGGGAACCAACAGCGGAACGGGATCGAGCTCGTAAGGCTGACCCACGCCGCCAACGTCGCTGTAAACATTGAAGGTGGTTCCCAGATCCGCGATCATGCGGGCGGCGGCGGCGGCGATCGAACCGCGCTGCTCGGTGCTCCAGCGTTGGATTTTCTGCCCCATGCTGAACCAATGCGGCCTGATCTGGCCGCGCGGATCGCTCATTTCATCCCACACCGGACCGCCCGCCCCGAGGACAGGCGGCGATGTGGTTTGGGGGCGGAAGCTGTCGGCCATGGATCTGATGATCGCCCGCGGACGACCTGCACAGGCTCTACGGGATCATCCGCAAGTCCAGCGTGAAGGGGAAATCCGGCGGGTGTTAAAACGCCACGCCGATGGCGAAATGGAGCGTGCCGACGGGATCGCCCGGATCCCGGGTGAGGTTGTAGCCATATTCCAACCGCACGGGGCCGATGGGCAAATCCAGCCGCAGACCCAGCCCGACCGCAAGCTCCACGTCAGCGGAACCGAGCTTGTCAAACTCCCGGGAAAGGCTGCCGGCATCGACAAAACCGACGGCTTTGAGACTACCGGCAAGCCTGCGGATCAGTTCGGCATTGGCGTGCCACATGCTTTCCCCGCCGGTCGGAAAGCCCTCGACGGTGGGCCCCAGTTCGCGCTCGGGGAAACTGCGGACACTGTGCGCGCCGCCGTTGAACAAGCGGAGATTGATCGGGAGATCCACGCCGCCGCCGGATGGCACGAGGACTCCGCCTGCCGCGCCAAGCACGATCTGCCAGTCGTTTTCAAACGTATGATACCAAGCGCCGGAAAGCTCCGCCCGGACATAGGAAGTGGATAGATCACCCATGGCGGAGCCGATTTCCAACGGAGCCGCCAACTTCCAGCCATTGCGGGGCAGGACCGCGCTGTCCCGGTAGTCCAGCGTCTGCGTGACGCGGAGGCGGGGCTGGCCGTAAACGGTCTCCCCGAGCTCCGACACGGGAAGTCCGTCCTCGTTGAGGTTCACGAAGGAGAAGCCGGCGAGAGCCTCTAATTTATAGTGATCGCCAAACTCCCAGGCCCCGGTTCCCTCCAGACCGGTTTCAAACGAGCTGTATCCCTCCCGGCCGTAAATGAGGGCGTAGACGCGGGCGCTCGCGGCCACGTCGGTCCCCATGAACCATGGATCAACGAGCCGCGTCTCGCCTAACACTCCGCGCGAGCTGAACTCGAATCCGGTGCTGAATCCGAGCAACTCGCCCATGAGGTTCCTGTCGGTGTAGGTGGTCCGCAGCAGCGCCCCCTGATAGGAATCGAAGCCAGCCGCGAGGCTGATCTCCTTGGCGCGCGCTTCTTCCAGATGCAGGGTCGCGTCGATGCTGTCTCCCGCGATCTCGCGGGTCTCGAGGCGGGCGGAGGAAAACGCGCCGATGGCCAGAAAGCCGCGGAGGCGCTTGTTCATCGCCGCCTCGTCATACCAATCCCCTTCAAGGGGCTTCAACCTGGCTTCGATCCGCTTCGGATTGGTGCGCACCAGCCCCTCGATTTCAATCCGGTTGAGGCGCACGCGTTTTCCAAGATCAATGGAAAATTCAGGGATGAATCGCGGGCCGGCCAGAGTGCGGGTCATCGAAATTTCCGCATCGGGATAACCACTGCTCACAAACGCTTCTTCCACCGCGAGGCGCATGGCGTTCAAGTTCCCGGTGGTGGCGGTCTTGCCGGCATAAGGCTTCGCGGCCGCCTGTGCTTCAGGCACGCCGCGACCGTCCCGACTCACGATCCGCGCTTCGATGATGCTGTACAATGGCCCCGGACGCACATCGATCGTTAGATCAACCGCTCCGGAAGCCGGATCAGTGGTGCGGGAAGTGACGGCGGCCTCGCCCCCCCAATGGCCTTGGGCATTGAGCTCCTGACGAAGATAGGACAGGCCGGTTTCCACGTCCTCCTCGCTGAACGGGGCGGCGCCGGATGTGAGCGAATGACCCTTCTGCGCGGGACGGCGGTATAGTTTCGCGAGCTGTTCCGCCTGGGCGGGCGGCACGCCGTTCACGCGGACCCGCCCCAGCGAGAATCGCCCTCCCTCATCCACGGTGAGCACGATTTCCGCGCGGCCGACGATTTTCCAATCCACCCGGACATCGGTGTAACCGTCCTTCCGCAGCACCTGCCGGACGAGGAACGCGGCGTCATCCGCGCGTGACGGCGCCGCTTCATTCGCCCGGACATGCGCCAGCCTGCCGCCCATGAGATCGAGAATCTCGTTCTCGGTTTTCTGCTTCATGCCGGTGATCCGCACGCGTGTCTCCGCGACGGCGGACAGTGCCGTTAGCATGAGTATCAAGCTGGTGCGGAGCAGGTTCATCAGCGGAAGGAAAGACGCCAGATCGCGAGCACGCGGGAGTCGCCGGTCGCGCTCATTCCGGCGGAAAGAAACCAGCGGTCCGTGACCGACAAAGTGGCGGTGGAGAAGGCATCGCTGGAATACGGATCGGCCTCGGCGAGGCTGAAATCGACCCGGTCCAGCAGCCCCAACAGGGGACGGAGCTGCCTGCCGATGCGGAACCTGCCGCGCCGCATTTCCTCGACGAGGAGCTGCAGGGCGCGCGAGGAGGCCGCCTGCGGATCTTCCAAACCAGTGGTGGTGGTGCCGGTGGCGAGCAGGGTCATGATTTCATTTTCCGGCAGCGGCGGATTTGAAGTTAGAACGAGCTGGGGATCGGAGGCGCGACCGTAGGCATAGACGGTCACGCGGTAAGGACGGGGCTCCGCGGTGCCGCGGATCTCCAGCATCGGATCGAAGCCGGACGCGGGGGTGAAGGTCGCCGTGCCCGAGCTGACGGACAAGGTGCTGAACGGCAGGGCGGCGCGGAAATTCTTGATTTCAAGCGCCCCATCCGGCGCGGGAGCCCCGAACGTGCCGCCGATGCGGACCTTCCCCGTGACCTCGCCGGTGGCGAAATTTCCGCGGATCAGCAGCGGTTCCCGGGTGCCGACCTGCACGTCGAGCGCCCAGTCCCGGAACGGTTCGGGAATGGAGCTTGGCAGGGCTTTCGGCGCGTCGATTTTCGGCAAGGCCGCTGCCCGGGGGGCGACGAAGGGCGAGCCGATGGGCAGCAAC
>JBFZFJ010000411.1:0-15558 GCA_041306405.1 Verrucomicrobiales bacterium
CCTTCAAGGGCATCTGGCAATTCGACGGCCTCGAGCAGGAGGAACCGCTGATCACCCAGCCGGAGCGGATCCGCGAGGATTACCTGGCGCGCTTCCGCGAACACCAGGAGGCGCTGCGCGCGGGCTGCATCGCCAACCAAAGCGACTACGCGCTGGTTGACACCTCCCGCCCGCTCGACGCCGTCCTGAACGAGTTCTTCTTCCAACGCCAGACCACTTTCAACGGGGCATCGGCCTCCGCACGTTCATGAACTTTCTCAATCCATTGCTTCTGATAGCCGGGCTGGGTGTGGGGCTACCCATACTCGCCCACCTGCTCAACCGTTTCCAGGTCCAGCACACCGATTGGGCGGCGATGCAGTTCCTGAACCGGAGCGTCCGGGTGCGCTCGCGGCAGATCAAGCTGCGCGACCTGTTGCTGCTGATTCTCCGCTGCCTCGCCCTGCTTTTGTTAGTGCTTGCCTTGGCCCGTCCGGCATGGAGCGGCAAGACCGCCTCGTGGATTCCCGGTGAAAAGCGCGCCGGCGTGATCATCGCCCTCGATGGCTCGTTCAGCATGCAGCACGGCGAGGAGTCGTCCACGCGTTTCCGCCGTGCATTGGACCAGGTCGGCGTCATCGGCAGGAAGATCCACCCCGGCGATCCGGTGACCCTGGTCCTGCTCGGCGGGGAAGACCAGGTGCTGTCACACAACATGGCCTTCGATCCCGAACGGTGGGATGCGCTGGTGCAACAACTCAAAGCGACTCCGGCGGCCTTGGAATGGGACAAGGTGCCGAAGCGGCTCAAGCAACTGGCCGGGGAAATGGAGGCGCCCGAGAAGGAGATCTACATCGTCACCGACATGCAGGCACGGGACTGGAAGAACCGGTCTCCGAAATTCCGTGAGGTACTAACGGATCTTGCCGGGGGCGCCAGGGTTTTCATGGTGCCGGTGCAAGGCACACCCGCAAACCTGGCGGTCACCGGCCTGGAGCTCGTCTCCGGCGTGCTGCGCAAGGGCACCACCGCCCGCTATCAGGCAACCGTTAGAAACTGCGGCCCGGAGCCGGTTTCCAGTGTCGAGGTCCGCTGCAAGGTCGAAGGCGTGCAGATCGACAGCAAAATGATTCCTCTCATCGCCGCGGGCGCGTCGGAAACGGTTTCCCTGTTTGTGCCATTTCTCAACTCCGGGCCCACTCCGATCACCGCCGAGATCAGCGGCGACCTGCTGGCCGTGGACAACGTGCGCCGGGCGGTGGCGGTGGTCAGGGACCGCGTTTCCGTCATCTGCGTGGATGGCTCGGAAGGCGATGCGGGCCGGCTGATCGTGGCCGCGCTCAAGGCGCGTGGCGGCGGGGCCGCGGGTGAGGACTACGTGGTGCGCTCGGTGCCGTGGCTTTCGTTTCCCGCTCAGAAACTCGATGAGGTGGACGTGGTGGTTTTCGCCGACGTGCCGGAAATCACCGAGGAGCAGGCGGTGCAGCTCTCACGCTTTGTGCGCAAAGGCAACGGCCTCATTTGGTTCGCCGGCGACAGTGTGAAGGCGGCCGCATGGAACGAGCGGGCGGCGAGCGGCGAGCGGGCCATCCTGCCCGCCCGGATCGGCCGGGTGGTCGGGACGAGCGACGCCCTCGGCGCGGGCAAGCCTCTCGATCCGGAGATGCCCGACCACAACGTCTGCCTGCCGCTGCGTTCCCTGCCCGAGGATCTTTTCAATGAGACGCGGTTTCTCCGTCAGATCGAGGTCGAGCCGAGTGCGGCGAGTTTCCCGGTCCTGCAACTCGCCGGCAGCGGCGCCCCGATCCTCCTCGAGCAGTCGTTCGGCCGCGGCCACGTCTTCATGTTCACGACCACCGCCGAGACGGCATGGAACAACATGGCGCTCACGCCGGTCTTCCCGCTGGTGATGCAGCAGATGGTGACTTATCTAGGAGGTCGCGAATTCGAACGCCCGCGCACGGTGGGCGACTCGCTCACGCTCACTTACGTCGAGCAACCGGATGCCAGCGACGCGGTTTTCGACACGCCTTCCGGAGAATCGATCACGGTGCCGGTGCACGAGCATCGCGGGCAGTATGTGGCGCTGCTGGAGACGGCACCCGAGGCGGGTTACTATCAGGCGCGTGTCAGCGTTCAGGCACCCGGCCTGCCGATCGCGGTGAATGTCGATTCCGGTGAATCGGATGTCGCCTGCCTGCCCGAGTCCGAGTTCCGCGCGAACCTTGAGGGACTCGGCCTGATTGTGGCCACCAATGACAGCGAGCTTGCGGCGGCGATCGACTTGACGCGCACCGGCCGCTCCGCCTGGCGATTTTTCATGATAGCGGCCCTCGCCTTCCTCGTCCTCGAAAGCCTGTTTGCCGACCGCCTGTTGAAGCGCGGTCAGTCAAAGCAGGAGAACTCCGCCAGCCCCGAGCCCCAGAATGTCTGAAACTATGCTTATGACCCTTGGTATCGAAGACTTCTTCTGGGCGCGACCGCTGTCGACGCCGCTCATGGTCGCAGTCTTCGCCGCAGTGGTGCTGCTCAGTGCCTTCCTCTACCGTCGCGCGTGGGGGCTGCCGCTGTGGCTGCGCGTCCTGCTTGGCGTGGCGCGCCTCGTCGCGCTTTCACTGGTGGTCGCCTCCCTGTTCGAACCGACCGCCGTGGTGAACGAATCCCATGCCCAAGCCCGCGCCCTGCCGGTCCTGATCGACGTCTCCGAGAGCATGTCGATGAAAGATCCGCGCAAGGATGCGAAGGATGTCACCGACGCCGCAGCCGCGCTCGGGATGTTAGGCGGGAAGGATCCGGAGCCCGAGCGCGTGGCGATGCAACTCGACGCCGGTCAGCGCCAGGCGATCCTGTCCGCCTCGCGGCTCGATCTCGCCCGCGGCATTCTCACCCAAACGGGAAATCCGGTTTTCAAGAGTCTCGGTGAATCCCTCGACATCAGCTACCACAGTTTTGGTGGCTCGACGCAAGTGGTCAGCGATGCCAGCACGGTCAGCGCCGACGATCTTGCCAGCCTCACCGCCACCGAGCCGGCCACCTCCATCGCGGCCTCGCTGGAAGCCGTGGCCAAGTCGGGCGTCAACCCGCCGGCTGGCATCGTTCTTCTCACCGACGGCATTGACAACGCCTCTTCGCAGCGGGCCGAGTCCGTGCTTCGTGACCTCGGCGCACGCGGCATCCCGGTCTTTCCCGTGCCCATCGGCCTCACCGAGCCGGACGATGTTTCGATCCGCAACGTCGTGATGCAGGAAGTCGCCTTCTCCGGCGACCGGGTGCCGGTGAAGGTGCAACTGCTGTCGAAGGGCTACGAGAAGCGCACTGCCCGGCTCACCGTCACGCTCAACGACCGTCAGGTTTCCCAGCGGAGGGTCCGCCTCGAGGGCGGTCTTCAGTTCGAGGACATCGATTTCAACATGGATCTGTATGAGAAGGGCGCGGCCCGGATCGTGGTGGCCATCGAGCCGTTCCAAGACGAGGTCTCTGTGGCTAACAACCGCGTCGAGCACAGCATCCGGGTGGTCAACGAGAAGGTGAACGTGCTCTACATCGAGGGCAACAACCGCTGGGAGTTCCGCTATCTCAGCGCCATCCTCAAGCGTGACCCGCGTCTCAAAACCACCTTCATCGCCTCGTCAGCCGGTCCCGAGTTTGCCCGCAACTCGCCGGAAAACATCGAGCGCTTCCCGTCGAAACGGGAGGAGGCTTTCAAGTATGACCTCGTCATCCTCGGCGATGTCGATGCCGCGTTTTTCACGCCCGAGGAACTGGGCTTGCTGGAAGAACTGATCCGCGACCGCGGCGGCTCGCTGCTGGTGCTTTGCGGCCCGATGCACACGCCCGCTTCGTATGCCGGCACGCCGGTCGAATCGATGCTGCCGGTGAAATTTGATGCCGACAGCAAGTGGGAACTCACTCCCGAGGCGGTCTATCCGGTGCTCACTGCCGAGGGACGCAGCAGCATGGTGATGATGCTCGAGAACGAGAACGAGGAGAACGACCGGGTCTGGAGCCGCGTCGCGCCGCTCGACCATCTCCCGCCATTGTTAGGAGCCAAGCCCGGTGCCACCGTCCTGGCCACTCTCTCCGATGCCGCCGGCGGATCCCAGCGTTACCCCTTGGTCGCCTGGCACCGCTATGGCACCGGCAAATGTCTCTCGCTGGCCACCGACCGGCTCTGGCGCCTGCGCTTCAAGACCGGTGACAAGTACCACTGGCGCGTGTGGTCGCAGTGCATCCAGTTCCTCACGCTTTCGCGTCTGATGGGCGAGCACAAGCGCATCCGCCTCGAGACCGACCGCTCGACCTATCGCGACGGCGAGCAGGCGCGCCTCTTCGCCCACGTGCTCAATGAAGACTATGAGCCGGTGGTGCAGAATTCATTCGAAATCATGGTGAACGGCGTCGGCGAAAACGCTCTTAAGGAGCGCGTGAGTCTTCAAGCCGACAGGACTTCCCCGGGGCTTTACGAGGGCTACTTCACCGCGCCGGCATCGGGGCGCTACCGGCTTGAAGCGAACGAGGACGACCAGGAGCTGTCCAACACCACCGAGTTTCAGGTGGCGGTGGTGAATGAAGAACTGACAGACACCAACATGCGGCTCGCCGGTCTCCAGCGCATTGCCCAGCTGACCGGCGGCACCTGCCTGAGTGTGCAGGATCTGCCGAAGCTTGGCACCCTTGTGAACACGGAACCGGTCACCACCACGGTGCGCTCGGAGCGTCCGCTTTGGGACAGTTGGCTGGTCGCCGCGGTGCTGGTCGGCCTGCTGGGCATGGAGTGGATTTTACGTAGAAAACATGATTTGACCTGATGAGTGAGAATACACATAGCTCCTTGAATCAGTGCCTGCGCGCGGTTTGGCATCGCTCGCAGCGGAAGCACTTCATCAGCGGCCTGCTTGCCTTCGCACGCTGGTCCGTTCCGCTCTTTTTCGTCGCGATCATCATCGACCGCTTCACCTACCTGCCCGGCTGGGTGCGGGCGATCGCTGCACTCGCGTTGCTCGCGGCGGCCGCGCGCCAGGCATGGCGTCACGGTGGGTCGCGCCTGCGGGGCTTCGACGCCACCCGCACGGCCCAGGAAGTCGAACGCTCGCGAGGCGGTATGGAAAGCCTGCTGGTCACGGCGGTGCAGTTCCAGCAAAGCGGCGCGACACCGGGCACCTCGGCGGCCATGTGGGAGTTCACGCAGCGGAAGGCGGCGGTCGCAGCGGAGAAGATTCCACCGCAGGAAATCGTGACATTGCGCGACCTCAAGCGGCCGCTTCAAATCGTCGTCGGCATGGCTGGGTTGCTGCTCGTCCTTGCCATCCTCAACGGCCCGTTCCTTGCGGCCGGGCTTGGCCGGCTCTTTACTCCGTGGCTCGCCATCGCCTATCCGACCAAGACCAGGATCGAGCTGGGTCAGGGAGAACTCGTGGTCAAGGAAGGCGCGGCGGCCAAGATCGAGACCCGTCTCTCCGGTGTGGTGCCGAAGACCGCCGTGCTCGACCTGCAGACTGGCAAGGGCCGCCCGCGGGAAATCCAACTCGAGGTCGCCAATGGTCTTTCCATCTATGAGATCGCCTCGGCATCCCGTGATTTCACCTATCGCGTCAAGGCCGGCGACGCCCGCAGCGAATGGCGCCAAGTGCGCGTGATCCCGGCACCCCGCCTCGCCGAAGTGAAGGTGGGTCTCGAATTTCCAGCCTACATCGAGCGCCCCACCGAAACGGTCGAGGCTCTCACCTTAACAGTGCCGGAGGAAACCAAGGTCCGCTGGCAGCTCACGCTCGACACTCCGATCCGCGAGGCGACGCTGCATCGCGACGGTGCCGACGACCTGCCGCTAGAAATCGGTTCCGACGGCCGCACGCTCACCCTTTCCGAGGTCGCCTCGGCCTCGCGCAGTTACAGCTTCTCGTGGACCGAAGGTCATCATGGTTTCAAATTCACCAGCCCGCGCTACTTCCTCCAGGTGGCCTCCGACCAGGCCCCGCGCGTCGAGCTGACCTCGCCCGAGTCGAACCTCAACGCTCTGCTCGGCCGATCGCTCGAGCTCGCGGTGCGCGCGCAGGACGACCACGGGATCGGCACCACCACGGTCACTTACCGGGTGAATCGTCGCCCGGATAAAACCATCACTCTCCCAACCCCTGTGCGCAGCGGTGAGGGGGCGCAAAAGCTCGACTGGGACTATCGCAAGGAACTCACGGATCTGCAGATTGGCGACTCGGTTTCCTTCTTTGTCGAGGTGGCTGACAAGTATCCCGGCGAGGGTGGAGCGCATCGCGCCCGCACCGATTCGCGCCGCATCACCTTCCTTTCGCGCGAGGAATACCTCGCCTCGGTCACCAAGCAAATGGAACGCCTGCTGACCCGGGTGCGCGCGCTCTATCGGCAGGAACGCGCCGCGCACGAGCTGGTGCTCGCGCTGGATCCCGGCGCCGACAGTTTCCTGCCGACATGCCAGTTAGAAGCCATTCGCCAGGAAATGGTGCGCGAACAACTCGGCACGACGGCCACGGAGGTGGAGACCCTGCTCGCCGACCTCGCCGCCAACCAAGTCAGCGATGCCGTGGAAAGCGGCTCACTCGCCACGTTGCGCGATGCCCTGCGTGCCATTGCCAGCGAACAGGTCGCCCGGGCCGCCGATCTTCTGCGGGCTCAAGTCGGCGCGAAAACCCGCGACCCTCAGCCGGCGATCGCCGCCGTGAACGAAGCCGCCCGCAAGCTGGCGGGATTGGTCTTGCAGCGCGGGATCGACGCCTCCCGCGAGGTCTTTGCCCGCGAGACCCACATGCTTTCCCGCGAGCTCGCCGTGCTCCGCCTGCGCCTCATTAACGCCACCCCGGACCAGGCCGAGGCCGTGGCAAAGGGTCTCGAGGAGGTCGCGGCATGGACCGATGAACTCCTCGATCAACTGACGAAAGGCATGCGCTACGATCAGAAGCCGCTCGCCGTGCTTGGCCTCAGCCGCCGCATCCACGACCTGCGCACCTGTAAAATCACCGACGCCATCCGCAAGGCCGCCACGCTCGCCCGGGAGGGCAACACCGCCGGGGCCGCCACCGCCCAATACACACTCATCCGTCCGCTCCTCGAGGCCGAGTTCACGATGCGAAGCGGTTCCGAGTTCGCCCTGATCCGCAGTCTGCGCGAAAAGATCACTTCATTGATTTCCGGGCAACAGGAGCTGCTCGCCACCTGCGAGGGACTGGCGGACCTGAGCCAGCGTGCGCCGGAGTTGAAGAAACGCCAAGCCAGCTTGCGCGATGCCCTCGTTCTTGCTCCTCTCCCGGCCATTCCCGCCCCGCGGACCCGCCTTTTTGACCTTGCGATGCCGCCTGCTCCTCCCAGCGATGATCTGCGGCTCCGCACGGAGGTGCTGATGACCGAGGCCCTCAGTCGGCTCGAAGCCGGTGCCAAGGACGATGCGGTGGCCCGTCAGCGCGAGGTCATCCAATCCCTGCGCGAGCTCGATACGGTCCTCACCCGCTGGTCTGGCGAACTCGCCCAGAAATCTCTCGGAGTTTCCGCGCTGGTCTCCGATGCCACCAACCGCGCCAGCGTGTTGGAGCAACTCGAAACCCGCCAGATCGGGCTGCTTGAGAAAACCGAGGACGCCGCCCTCAAGAAGAAGAATCCCGAAGCCCTCACCGGGGATCAACAATCGCTCGCGACGGAGATCGAAGAGTTCCGCAAGGAGCTGTCCGCAGGCGCATCCGGCCCGGCGAAAGCAGCGCTCCCGCTGCTCGGTCGGGTGGAGGCCGTTGCCAAGGCGATGAACCTCGCCACCACCGCCCTCCAGGACAAGCGGGCCGAAGACGCCCTCGAACCCCAGGAGGCCGCCGCCGAAGCCCTCACCGAAGCCCGTGCTCTCGCCGATGGACAACTGGTCCAGCTCAACCTGCTCCAGCAACTCATTGCCTTCGAACAGGCGGTCGGCAAAGCCAGCGAGGGCATGGCCGACATTGTGGGTGGTCTGAACGACGTCATCGCCGCGACCCGGGTCGCCGACGAGAAGGCTCTCAAGGCTTTGCTCCCGTCCCAGAAGAATCTTCTCCGATGCCTCACCGACATCGCGCCCAGCCTCGATCTGGTGGCCGCGCGCCTCGATATTGGCACGCCGCTGTTGTTCGCCGCTTCGGACGTTGAGGATGCGCTCCCTGCCATGGAGGACGGCGATGCGGAAGACGCCGCCGATATCCAGGGGATCGCCGTCGGGTCGCTGGCCAAGGTTCAGGGACTCGTCGCGGAGATCGCGGTTCAGACGGGATACGTCGCCGAAATCGTCGAGTTCCTCCATGAAGCCCAGTCCGATGCCGCCGTGCTCGCGTTCCGCCAGCGCCAGTTGCGCGAGAATACCGATGCCAAGGACGCACTCGCCCAACAGCAGGCGCTTGCCTCCGAGACCGGGAAATACGGCCACACCCTGAACCAGGTCGCGGGCACCATCGATCTCCGGAATCTCGACGAGAAGATGAAGGCGAAGCTCGGCAAGCTCGAACTCGTGGTGGATTTCCAAACCCCCGTCGGCCACATGAAAAAAGCGGCCGAACTCCTGCAGTCCGGCCAGCCCGCCGCGGACGCGATGAAAGCCGCCGAGCAAGCCATGACTGCGAACTCGGAGCAGTTGCTGGTGATCATCCAAATGCTCAACGGCCTGCCTGGAATCTCGGTGACCAAGGTGGCCCCGCCGGAACTGCATCGCCTGATCGATGTCCTGAACATCGCCAGCAAGCACCACCAACTCCTGCGCCAAACCCAGGGTGTCGCCGACAAGGATCTCCCCGCACTTGCTCCAGCGCAGGCGAAGCTCGCCGAGGCTGCCGCCAAGTTCACGACAGCTGAACCTGAAGGTCTCACCGTTCACTCGATGTTGGCCACCGCCCATGGCCAGTTGATGCCCATCGCCGGAGTCCTCAGCGCATCTAACAAAGCCGGTGCCGGCAGCGCCCAGCAGGCCGCCGACCTGACCCTGCGCCATTTCATCATCGAGCAGGCGCTCATTTTGAACACCGCCACGCCTCCCGCCTCCGGCAGCTCGGTTCCTGTGGAAACAACATCCGAAACCGACGACCTCTCCGTAAATGACGCCGTCGGCTTTGTCGCTGATTTCGTGAGTGGCGAGGCCCCGAAGGACAAGAAGTCAGGATGGGAGATACTCGGCACCCGCAACCGTGCCTCCCTCAACCAGAACTTCGCCCGCGAGCTTCCACTTGAATACCGTGCCACGCTGAAGGATTACTACGAAAAGGTCGCAAAATGATTACTCCATCCTCCATCCTCCATCGGTCGGGCATTGCCCTCGCCTCGCTCATCTACGCCTCGGCCATCACCTCGCTCGTCGCTCAAAATGAGCCCGCCGCCGATACCGCTGTTGCTGTCACTCCAGCTGAAGCCGCGCCCGAGCTCACCGAAGCCGCCGACCTCGCCATCGAGCGCGGTTTGCAATACCTCGTCGCCACCCAGAATCCCAACGGTTCGTGGACTTCCAAAGCAGGCAATTACGAGATCGCCGGCACCTCCCTCGGCCTCATGGCCTTCATGGTGAAGGGCTACTTCCCCGGCTTCGGCCGGCATGGCGCGACGCTCGACCGCGCCAAGGACTTCCTGCTCAAGAAAGCCGGGGAATCCTCCACTGGATACATGGGCGGGATGTATGAGCACGGGCTCTTCACCCTCGCCATGTCGGAGATGTGGGGGATGACCAACAACATCGAGGACAACAAGAAGATCCAGACCGCGCTCGAGCGCGCCGTCCAGGTGATCCTGCGCGCCCAGAGTCCGCTCGGCGGCTGGCGCTACCACGCCCGCCCCGACTGCGGTAGCGACACCTCGGTCACCGCCATGGTCTTCGTTTCCCTCGCCTCCGCCCGCCAAGCCGGCATCCTCGTGCCCACTGAGACGATCGACCGGGTCGTCGGTTATCTCCGCGACCAAGTCTGGAACGAGGGGGGCGGCTTCGGTTATCAAGGGAGGGGCGGCAGCACCCTCGCCTGCACCGCCGGCGGCGCCTACGCGGCACAGCTGTGCGGCATGCGCGAAACCGAGTGGGTGCAGGCCTCCATCCGCAGCCTCGAGAACAGCCCGAAGGCATTCAACCGCATGGAAATCGGCGAGTATTACTACGCCCACTACTACGCCATGCAGGCCATGGTGCAGGCGGGCGACGAGCACTACGCCAAGTGGTATCCCCAGATCCGCGATTCGTTGATCCCCCTCCAGAATTCCGATGGTTCGTGGAACGAAGGCACCGCTGAAACCCACCCTCACAAGACCCCCATGTCCATCATCATCCTCGGCACACCCCACCGTTATATTCCGGTTTACCAGCAGTAGCCGTCACACGGAAATCAGCCCGTTCCCCCGATTTTCCAGATTCGAAATGCTTATGAGAAAAAATTTCATCATCCCACGCGCGCTTTTGTCAGGCTTTTTGGCCTTCGCCGCGTTCGGACTGCTCGGGTCTAAAGCGATTGCGCAGGAGGCCGCTCCCGCCGCCTCCAAGGAAGTCATCGCGGAGTTCGAAAAGGCGCTGGCGGCGGCCAAGGACGGTTCATCGGAGGCCCGCCATCGGCTTGCCGTGAAGCGGGTGATTCGCGATGCGGAGGAATCGCTGGCGTCGCACGCGAACTCCCCAAGCCGCTTCCTGATCCTTGAGTTTATTTTCCGCGCCCGCCAGCAGCTCATCGCCCTCGATGGTGCGGCGGAACATCGGAAGGCCCTCCTCGAAACCTGCCGCGAACTGGTCAAGGCTCCCGACGAATTCGCCGAGCTCCGGCTGGAGGCCGACCTGCTCCTTTCGCAGGCGGATCTGGCCAAGCAAGGTGCCAAACCCGAAGCGCGCGCCAAGGCCCTGCGCCCGTTTGTCGCCCGCTACCTCGACGCACCGGTGGCCGCGAAGGTTCTGCGCCTTGCCATGGTCATGGCGCTCGAGCTCGGCGACAACCGGCTCGTCACCGACCTGCAGGAAATCATCGCGGAACGCTTCGCCGGCGACCTCCAGATGATCGCCTTCCAGCGCGACAAGCTCGGCGGCCAGGTCTTCGGCGCGCCGTTTGCCGGCACCTTCGAGAGGTCGGATGGGAAGAAGGTCCGTTTTCCGATGGACGGCCTTGGGCGCTCGGTCATGCTTGTTTTCTGGTCCAAGGAAGGCGGCGGCGAGCAAGTCTTGAAAGGGCTCGCGGCCGCGGCGTTGGAGAGAAAAGAGGATCTGCCCGGACGCCTTGAAATCATCAGCTTCAACCTTGACGAATTGCCCGATGCCGGCGAGTCGATCGTCCGCGGACATGGCGCCGACTGGCAGGTGCTCCGCCTGCCCGGCGGCAGGAAGAATCCGATCTACGGCGCCTACGTTCGGGCCGATCCGTTGACTCTAACCGTCAGCCCGACCGGTTACGCCGCCCTGATCATGTCCGGAACGACGGGGCGGAAATCACACTCGGAAGGTGTACCCGACTACGCCCGCATGGTCCAATCGTCTCTGTCGCGCGAATGGACGGATCCCCGTTACCTCGCCCAACTTTCCTCACTGATGGCGGGCGATTTCCTGGTAATCGATCCCGAAGGCGGCATCGATCCGACCCGGCCCCCCGAGCTGAAGGCCGTTGCCAAAGGCGATGTCACCCAGCCTTTGACGCGGACCGCCGCCTGCGTGCCTGAGGAAACCCTGCAAGCGATTCAGAAATGCTTTGTCACCCCCCCGCAGCGCTACCGCCTGACCCCCGCCGAGGCCCGCGCAAGCTACGCAAAAGCCGTTGAGCTTTGCAGCAAGACCATCGCGGGCCATCCGGCCGCCCCGGATCTCTGGATCGTTCGCAACCGCCTGATGGTTGCCTTGCTCGGTCTTTGGAAAACGGACGCCAACCTTGGCCGCTTGGAGGAAGCCATCGTCGAAGCAAAAGCCGCGCTCGCCACAAGTTACCCATCGGGCTGCGACGTCGTCGCCCGTTTCTGCATCGCCCGTGAGGCGCTGCGAAATCCCGCGGCGGCTCCGCAGGCGGTCATCAACCAGTGGGTGGCGGACAGCGGCGGCGCGAGCGCACCCGCTCCGGCGTTCGCCGCAGCGGCCCTGCTGGCACTCGACGTGGCCGACCGCAAGAGCTTCGAGGACTACCGCAAGATCATTCTCAAGGACCACACCGAAGCACCGATGATGTGGACTTTCACCTCATTTCTGCTGGACCGCTATCACGGCTACTGGCGGTTTCAGGTTCCGTTCACCGCCGGTTGGTCGTATGAGCGCAGGCAAGGTTACTTCCTCACCAAAGGCTACTCCGAGGCAGCCCGCCGCATGTTGCGGACCGAACTTCGGACGCTCGACGGCGAGCCGCTGCGCATTCCCGACAACCTCGACAGCCAATGGACCGCGATCGTTTTCGCCAAACCCGGGCCATGGAACAAGCAGCGGGAAGACGGCCTTCCGCCCTCGCCGGACCATCTGGTGAAATCGATCACGGCTTTCGCCGCTTCACGATCCGGGGGTGACGTGAAGGTTTACCTCGCCATGCTCGGAGGAGATGCCGCGACCATCCGCGCGGGGTTTGAGGGCAAGGATCCTTCGTGCCCGGTGCTGATCGTTCCGGAGGGCATGGACAACCCGCTGATCCACCGGCTCGGAATTCTCTCCGAGGACAACCAAATCAACAGCGTCCTGATCCGAAAGGACGGCAGCATCGCGCTGGCCTGGTCAGGGCTCGCCAACCAAGGCGGAGGAGGAGACAACACCACCCTCGCCAACGTCATCGAGCAGGACGACGAGGGATTCGTCTCCGCCGCTCTCGAACGCGGCGATATCGAGGCGGCCAAGACACGCATCTTCTCCCTGGCCCCGCCCGCCGACCCTGCAGCGGTCGATAAACACGGTCCGCCGACCGGCCTCCGCCACCTCATTGCCCGCGCGCGAGTCTACATGGCCCTCAAGCAATGGGACAAGGCGCTGGTCGACGCCGAGGAAGTCGTCCAGCGCCAACGCGGCATCGACGGCGGCATGAGCCTGCGGACCGCCGAACTTGACGAAGCCGAGCAGTTGCGGGATTCCATTGTCAAACTGAGGGATTTCAAATAAGCAAAGCCCCCCATGAAACAGCTCCTCATTCTTTGCTGCCTCGCGCTTCTACTGGCGCTCAGCGGCGTGGGGTTTGCCCAGGAACCAGCAGCAACGGCAACCGGAAACATTGCGGACAAGGAGATTGCCGGGCTCCACGCCAAACTGGCCGAAGCCGGCAAGGCCTCTTTGGCGACGGCCAAACGCCGTGCCTGCAAGGCGGTGATCCGCGAGGGCGAGGCATTGATCGAGGCCTCTCCGGCGGATCCCAACCGCTACCGCGTCCTCGGGATCGTGTTGCGGGCCCGCCAGCAACTGTTCGGGCTCGAGAACGACGACCGCAACCGGGAGGCACTGCTCGAAACCTGCCGCGAGCTGGCCAAGGCACCTGATGAACATGCGGAGATGCGCTTGGAGGCGGACCTCCTGCTCTCGGAAGCGAGCCTGTCCGGCCGCAACGCCGGTATCGAGGAGCGGGCCCGCGCGCTTGAGGAGCTGCTTGGACGCTACCGCGACACGCCTGCCGAGGTGAAGAGTCTCAAGATCGCCGCCGGGATCGCGCCCAAGATCGAGGCCTTTGAGTTTGCGGCGCGGATCCAGCGCACCATGCTTGAACGCTTCGGGGATGACCACGAGGTGATCGAGTTCCTGCGGCGGAGTTCCAATCTCGGCAGCATGGACGTGCTGTTCAGCGGCACCTTCGAGCGCACCGACGGCACCTCGCTGAGCTTCCCGGTCGACCGTTTGGGCCATCTCAGCGTGATCGTGTTCTGGTCGCGGGAAACGCCGGGCTTCGAGACCGCCCTGGCGAAAATCGCTGAACACCAGCAACTGTATCCCGGCCGGTTCGAGTTCTTCAGTTTCAATGTCGACGAACTGCCCGATGGAGGCGAGGCGACGCTGCGCTCCCTCCAGCTGGATTGGACGGTCATGCGGCTGCCGCGAGGAAGGAACAGCCAGACGTTTCGCACCTATGGACTCAGGGATCCTGTCGGCATCCTGGTCAACGCCTTCGGCCACGTCATGCTGACGAGCACCAACTACGGGCGCGGCCAGCAAGCTCCGGAAAACCCTTACCGGATCGACGACGCCAGGATCTCCGACGAGCGCTACCTGGCCCAGTTGCAGTCGTTGTTCATCGGTGATTTCCTGATAGGTGACCCCGGGACGCCGGGAGCCGATGGGGTGAAACCGCCGGGTTCGGTCCCCGCCGAGAACCTGCGCGCGATCCAGGACTGCTTCGTTCCGGCACCGCTCCGCTACCGGCTGACACGCGCTGAGGCACTGGCGAACTACGAAAAGGCGGCGCGGTTGTGCGACGAGGTCATCGCCCGCCATCCGGACGCTCCGGACCTGTGGCTCGTGCGCGAGCGGCGGATCATCGCCCTGCTGGGGCGCTGGAATCTCGCCGCCGAACCGAAATTCCTCGAACAGGCCGCGCAGGAGGCGCGCGCCGCGCTGACCAAATCCTCGCCACCGGGTGCTGGCGTGGTGCCGCGGTTCTGCCTCGCCAAGGAGGCACTGCGCAAGGACCGCAGCGGCGCGGCATCCATCCTCTCCGCCATGATCGATGCCGCGGGAGGAAGCGAGGCGCCCGCGACGGCCCTTGCCGCGGCGGCCATCCTGGCGCTCGACGCCAATTCCCGGGAGTTGCACGACCGCTACCGCACGATCCTCCTCGACCGGCACGCCGAAGAACCGGCGCTGTGGCCCGTGCTGGCCTTTCTCCGCGATCGCTACCACACCCTGCACCTGCTCAGGGCCAACTTCACCCTCCACGAGGAGGAGCGCGTGTCGTCACGCGGGTATCTGGTCAACTTCGGCCTGGAGCCGATGACCCGCCCCCTCCCGAAGATCGAACTCAAGACCCTCGACGGTGCCCCCTTGCACCTGCCGCGGAATCCTGCGGACAAGCTGACCCTGCTGGTGTTCGTCGAGCCGCCTCCCGATCCGGCAGCCGACTTTCCCGTCGTCCTGGATTCGCAGGGAAAGCCCACCGGGAATGATCTCATCCGCAGGGTCATGTCCTTTGCCCTCGAACGGGCCAAGCTGCACATCCACCAGGAGGTCGAGGTGATTGCAGCCTTCCTCTGCGACGATGCGGAGCGGGTCCGGGGCTTGATGGCGAAAAACGGGTGGCCATGCCAGGCAGCCATGGTTCCGGGCGGCCTCCACAACCCGCTTGTCCGGCAGCTCGGCATCCTCTCCGCGGACCGCATCCCCAATATCTTCCTGCTCCGGCGCGACGGCACGATTGCCTGGCATACCTCCGGGTTTAACTGCAAATCCGATTTCGGTTACCCGTTCGCAATCTGGCTTGCCATGAAGCTCCACATCGAGGTGTGCGATGCCGAGCTCGCCTACCGGGCGCTTGCGGAGGGCGACTTTGAGAAAGCCAAACGGGTGTTCTCAGGGCCCTTCCCTCCCGAGAAGGACGAGCGCTACCAATGGCATGGCCCCCGCTTGCATGGCCGCGCCCTGGCGAACATCGGCTTGAAGGACTGGGCCGCGGCGTTGACTGACATCGACGCGGTCATCAAAGCGCACGGGAG
>JBFZFJ010000412.1:0-2507 GCA_041306405.1 Verrucomicrobiales bacterium
ATGAAAACGCGATCACGCTGGATTCGTTTGGCGTGACGCTACCGGAGAAGAAAGTTTTCGGCTCGTACGCAGCGACCCTCGACGAACTGCAGTTGGCGTTGGACCTGATGGCGTCAGGCAAAGTGGATGCGCGCACATGGACCACGCGATTTCCTCTGAGCGATGCCGAGACGGCGTTTCGCCGCGCACTCGCGGCGCAGGGGACGGATATCAAGATGGTGGTGTGTCCATGACCTGCCTGGCGGAGCTATTGGGAGAGTGAAGACGGACCAGCTGAGAACCGATTGGCGAAGCGGGTTGTGAGCAGTTCGGGTATTCCCAACCCCAGACTTTTTAACCGCAGATTACGCCGATCTCGCGGATAAGACCGAGAATACCTTCCAGCATCCGCTCCATCCGCGAGATCTGCGGGTGCGACCATGAAACCAACTACCACAACAGTGAAAGTCTGTTCGACTGAATTAAACGATTCGCGGTCGAAGGAATCGGTCACGGATGTGTGCCGCGAGGCGCTACCGGAAAGCACGACCGAAGTCTGAACGGGCCAGCCGTAACGAAGGTGAACCCCATCGAATGAGCTCCGAAATCGCAAGAACCGGTGAGCCGAGCCACTCCGCAGATGGTGAAGGCTGTCAGGATCGGGCAGGGCAGTCTCGCAAGGACATAGGACCCAAATCGTTGATGTCCGATCAACGCGCCGGCGGAGTCAGCGGGGACGGCGGGTCGGGAAGGGTGGATGGGTTAAGTGGTGAGACCTGTCGCGGTGGGTCGCCTTCCGGTGACTCAACCTCAGGCACAAGCGCGGCAACACCGCGTGAGGCCGGTCGGGCCGCGGCAGGAGTCGGAGACCTCCATAGTAGTGTTGATCTGGCGGACAGGACAACCGCCGGGGAGCGAAGGGAGGGCACTTGTCCCCCTGCATCACAGAGCGGCAAAGGACCCGACGATGGCTGGAGTGATGAACTCTGGATAAAAACGTCACCAAAGGTTCGGAAGCTGCAACGGGTGCTATATCGGAAAGCAAAAGCGGAGCCGCGCTGGCGGTTCTATAGCTTGTATGGGGAGCTGTGTCGGCAGGACATCCTGTCCGATGCGCTCGATCAGGTGATCGCCAACGGAGGCGCGCCGGGAGTGGACGGGTTCGAGGTAGAAACGCTGGCAAAAGATCCGGCGGTGCGGGCAGCCTGGCTGCTGGCGCTGGCCGAGGAATTGCGGGCGAAGAGCTACCGCCCGAGCCCGGTTCGGCGCGTTTATATCTGGAAGGATCAGGCCAGGACCAAGCGCCGGGCGCTCGGCATCCCCACGGTAAGAGATCGGGTGGTGCAGAGTGCGGCGGCGATCGTGTTGCAACCGATCTGGGAGGCGGACTTCCATGACCATTCGTACGCCTACCGGCCAAAACGGCGGACGCATCAGGCGATGGACAAGGTCAAAGAGGCGCTGCTGAGCGGAAAGGTGGAGGTGGTCGACGCGGATCTATCGAGTTACTTCGATTTGATCCCACATCGACAACTCCTGCAGCAAGTGGCCAAACGGGTGAGCGATGGGAGCGTGCTGCGCCTGATCAAGGCGTGGTTGCGCGCACCCATCGTGGAAGAGGACCGGGACACGGGGCGCCGCAAGGTGATTGCGAACCGGTGTGGCACGCCGCAAGGCGGCGTCATCTCGCCATTACTGGCGAACCTCTACCTCAACGACCTCGATCATGCGGTGAATGGAAAGTGTGAGCAAAAGCCGACGATGGTGCGCTATGCGGATGACCTTTTGATCCTGTGCAAACCGGGTCAAGGGGCGGGACTGCAAACGCGGCTGAAACGTTGGCTGGAAGCACGAAAGTTAAAGCTCAATGAAGAGAAGACCCGGCTGGTAGAGACGCGAAAGGAAGCCTTCGAGTTCCTGGGTTTTGTCGTCGCATGGCGGCAGGGCCTGAGGAGCAAGCGCTGGTATCCGCATATGGAACCCAGCGTGAAGAGTCAGGCGAAACTGCGAGACAAGGTGCGGGCGGTGCTGGAAGTACGCACGCGAAACCAAGCAGCGGTGGCGGTGGTCCGAAAGGTCAACCAGATTACCCGAGGTTGGGCGAACGCGTTTCATTATGGCAACAGCTCGCACGTGTTTGGCAAACAGCAGGCTTTTGTGCGCAACCGACTGCGGCGATGGCTGTGGCGAAAGTATAGCCGCACCCACGGTCTCTTTAGCTTCTTCACCGACGATAGACTGGAAGGACAATACAAGCTGTGGAAGTGGCCGCTCAAAGCGGTCTGGACAAGATGAGCTCCGCTGAAACCAATCCGAACGAACGGGGACTCGGTAAGCCGTGTGCGGGAGAACCGCCTGCACGGTTTGACGAGGGGGAGAGCAGCATGACGGACGACCGTTACGCTGCTCTCTCTACTCTACGTGATCAGATGGTTTGGGGTTACCAGGGATTACAGGATCACACGGATCAAGCGGCGGAAAAGGAGAAAGATGGGAAAGTAGAAAGAAGAAACGCGTAACCTCTGTAA
>JBFZFJ010000413.1:0-16972 GCA_041306405.1 Verrucomicrobiales bacterium
CACGGCGCCGTCGAACTGAAAAACGCCGTCGTCAATCACCTGAAAGCGGTCGGCCACGAGGTCCGCGACTTCGGCACGCAGACGACCGAGTCCGTCGATTACTCGGATTACGCGAACCTCGTGGCCGACCGCTTTCAGGTGATTGACGACGGCGTTTTTCAGTTCGACGGCGCCGTGGTCGGCTCCGATGGCAATGCGGAAGGTAGGATGGCTCATGGGCGGGGCCGGATTCAAGTCCGGGAAAGCCGACTTGCAAACCGCAAATTTCAGCGATTTCCTGCAGGTATGCCAATCCCGCCGCATTACCGGAAAATCCTTCCCCCCGCCTCCTCCGGCTGCTAGCTTTTAAGACTCGTCACAGGAAATCTCCGTTTCCCCATGATTCCTTCCCTCCGCAGCCTCCTCCCGGCCATCCTGTTTCTCCCCCTTGCCGCCCGCGGCACCATCGTCACCACTGTCACGGACGAGGATGACGGCGCTCTCGGCGGCGGCACTGGCGTCTCCCTGCGCGAGGCCGTGAAATACTCAGCCGCCGGAGACATCGTCACCTTCGATGCCGCCCTCTCTGGTCAGACCGTCCGCCTCATCCTTGGAGAAATCATCATCTCCCAATCTCTCACCATCGACGGCTCCGCCCTCGCCGCTCGCATCACCCTCTCAGGCGATAAGACGGGGGATGGGAAAACCGCGGACGATTCCCGGGTAATCCAAATCAATAACAACACCGCGGTCATTCTGAATACCTTGGCTGTCGTCGGGGGAGGCAGCACCAGTGGCGGCGGAATTCGAATCTCAGGAATCAATGGCGGCACCACGCAAGTCACCCTTTTGAATTGCCGTCTCACTGGAAATTCCGCATCCGCGCTCGGGGGGGCCATCTATTGCGCGGGCAATCTCGACATCGAGAATTCCAGTTTTTCTGACAACTCTTCCCGCGCCGGCGGCGGGCTTCATGTCGCAGGTGGCATGGTCCATGTGCTGAACACCACCTTCAGTGCCAATTCAGCATCTGCGGAGGGCGGCGGTGTTTACAACCACGGCACGCTAACGCTGCAAAACTCCGTTATCACCGGAAACACCGCCACCGTCGGGGGAGGAATATTCAGCATTGTCGGCATGACCTTGCTCGAGAACTCAGTCGTCTCCGGAAACACCACAAGCGCTTCTGGTGGCGGAATTTATAACTCTGGCAGCACCATCACCTTTCGGAACTCAACTTGCTCGGGCAACTTTGCAGAGTCCAACGGCGGCGGAATTTACCAATATTTTGGCTCGCTTCTGGTGGAGAATTCCACCGTCGCCGGAAACACCGCAAAAGGCGGCGGTGGCGGTCTGGTTGGTGATGCCGGGACTGTTGGCATCCGGAATTCCACGGTTTGCGGGAACACGGCGAACTCCTTCGCGGGCGGTGGAATTACCAACGACGGGGCCACAACGACACTTGAAAATTCAATCGTAACTGGGAATGCCGCTCCAAGCGTCCCATCCGCCTCAAACATTTCCGGCACCTACACCGGTGCCAACAACCTCACCTCCGGCAATGCCCTCCTCGCCCCGCTCGGCGATTACGGCGGCCCAACCCGAACCATGCCGCCGCTGCATGGCAGCCCCGCCATCGAGACCGGCGGCACCACCACCCTCACCACCGACCAGCGCGGCTTTCCCCGCCAGCCCAAGTCGGACATTGGCGCGGTGGAATATCAATTTACCACCGACCCCACTCGCTTTTGGAATCTCGATTTCGACGGCGACGGCTTCGTTTACGGCGCGGAGCAAGCTCTCGGCACGGACTTTTTCGTGGCGGATGTTGGCAGCACCCGCCTTCTAACCGTTCCCGCTTTTGACGCCGCTGGCCATGCTGTTCTCAGCTTAGGTCTCAACTCCGCCGCCGTTCAAAGCACGCGTTGGATCCTCCATCGCTCGTCCGATCTCAGCCCCGGCAGTTTCACCGAAATTTTCCGCACCAACCGCGTCACCGACACCGCCGCTCCAGGCGTTACATTTGTCCGCACCGCCTCCAGCGTCACCGTGACCGATGAAAATCCTCTCCCCGGCGGCGCTTTTTACCGATTCGAAGCCCGCTTAGGACCTTGAAACGGAAGCCGGGATCCGCGACCGCTTCTCGGCCTTCAGCATTCCGCAGCCGGCGGCGACGTCGATGCCGCGGCGCTGGCGGAAGGTGCAGGGGAATCCGCCCGCGATCAGGATTTTCTGGAACGCGTGGCCGGACTCGCTTTGCGTCCCCGCGAAGCCGCCGGTGGGATTGAGCGGGATCAAATTGATGTGCGCGTCGATCCCGCGCAGCAACTCGACGAGGCGGCTGGCGGTCTCGGGCGAGTCGTTTTTCCCGGCGATCAGGGTCCATTCGAAAAAGATCCGCTTGCCGGTGATCTCGCCGTATTTCCGGCAGGCGTCTATCAACATCGCCAGCGACCAGCGCTTGCTCGCGGGCACCAGCGCGGCGCGTTCCTCCTCGGTCGAGCCGTGCAGGCTCACGGCCAGGCGGTAAGGCCGCTGTTCTTCCGCCAGCCGCAGGATGCTCGGGACGACTCCCACGGTGCTGATCGCGATCTTCGTCGGCCCGATGCCGGGGCCGCGCACGTCGGAGATGGTTTCCAGCGCGAGCATCACCGAGTCGTAATTGTGCAGCGGTTCGCCCATGCCCATCAGCACCATGTTGCGCAGCCGTTTTTTCGGATCGATGGATTTCAAGACCCGCCGGGCGTGCAGCACTTGCGCCACGATTTCCCCCGGCCGCAGATGGCGGACGAAGCCCATTTGCCCGGTCGCGCAGAAAACACAGCCCATCGCGCAGCCCGCCTGGGTGCTCACGCAAACCGTCTGGCGGCCTTGGTAGCCCATGAGCACGGTCTCGATGGTTTGGCCGTCGCGCAGGCGCAGGAGAAACTTGCGGGTCAGCCCGTCCGAGCTGTGGATTTCATCGACGACTTCCGGCGCATCGAGGAAAAACGCCTTGCCCTCGCCCACGGATTTCTCCACCCAACGCTTGAGCGGCGGCAAGAACGCGCGGCCTGCCAGATCCAGCTCGCCGTCGCCATGGAGGGTCCGCCACAGCACTTTGGCGTGGTGCAGGATCACGCCGTCCGCCGCCAGCACGGCCACGAGCTCGGAAAATCCGAGGTCGTGCAAAGAGCGTGCGGGTGGGGAACTCACGGCCGAATGCAACCTCGCGGGCGGTGGCGATCAAGCGCGATTTTCAGCTCACGGTTGCCAATCGGCGATCGTCGTAGCGGTTCCGGCGGCGGGTTTGATTTCGCGGGACTTGCCGCCGTGGCTGAGGACGGCGGTTTGGCCGGCGAGGCTGCGGACGGTGACTTCGACGGGCTTGCCGTCTTTCCAAGCGAGGTCCACCTCGAATCCGCCGCGGGCGCGGAGGCCTTTGATGCTGCCGGCTGGCCAGTTAGAAGGCAGGGCGGGAAGGATCTGGAGGACGAAGTTGCCCTTTTCATCGCGGAGGTGGGATTGGAGCAGCATCTCGGCGATGCCGGAGGCCGCGCCGAAATTGCCGTCGATCTGGAAGGGCGGGTGGGCGTCGAAAAGGTTCGGATACATGCCGCCGCCTTTTTTGCCACCGACGGGCTGGAGCAGGTTACGGAGGATGAGGTAGGCGTGGTCGCCGTCAAGGAAGCGCGCCCAGAGGTTGATTTTCCAGCCCATGCTCCAGCCGGTGGCGGCGTCGCCCCGATAGATCAGGGATTGGCGGGCGGCTTTGAAAAGGTCGCTGTCGCGCGAGGTGATGTCGTCACCCGGATAGATGGCCCAGAGATGGGAGACGTGGCGGTGGGTGTTTTTCGGATCGTCAATGTCGGTCATCCATTCCTGCAGCTGGCCGTGTTTGCCGATGCGGTTGGGCGAGATCCGCGGGGTCATTTCCGCGAGTTTGGCGGCGAGTTCCGGGTCGGTCTTGAGGACGGCGGCCGCCTCGACGGTGAGTTTGAAAAGCGAGCGGATGATCTGGTGGTCCATGCTGGGGCCCATGACGAGGCCGCCTTGTTCGGGCGAGTTGGACGGGCCGCTGATGAGCGTCTTGGTGACCGGGTCCTCGATCAGATAAGCGGCGAAGAATTCCGCGGAACCCTTGATGAGCGGATAGGCTTTTTCCTTCAGGAATTTTTCATCGCCGGAGAAGAGGTAGTGTTCCCAGAGCTGATGGCAGAGCCAAGCGCCGCCGGTGGGCCAGATGCCGTGGTTGGAGGCGTTGATGGGAGCGGTGCCGCGCCAGAGGTCGAAGTTGTGGTGGAGGACCCAGCCGGGGGCGGCGTAGTGCTCCTTGGCGGTCTCGCGGCCGGATGCCATGAGCTCGCCGAGCGCGTCATAAAGCGGCTCCGCGCATTCCGCGAGGTTCGCGGGCTCGGCGGGCCAGTAGTTCATCTGGGTGTTGATGTTGCAGGTGTATTTGCTGTCCCAGGCGGGCTTGAGCGCGTCGTTCCAGATGCCTTGCAGCGTGGCCGGCTGGCCGCCGGCGCGACTGGAACCGATGAGCAGATAGCGGCCGTATTGGAAGGTGAGGGCGGCGAGCTGGGGGTCCTTGCCCTTGAGGTAATCGACGATGCGCTCGCTGGTAGGGCGCAGCGACTCGGGGCTGGTTCCGAGGTCGATGTCCATGCGGCGGAAAAGCTTCTGATGGTCGGCGAGGTGGGCGGCGTGGAGTTTCTCCCAGGATTTGCCGGAGGCGCTTTCCAACAATTTCGCGGCGCGGGCGGCGGGATCGCCGGAAATGTCGCGGAAGTTGGTGAAGTTCGTGGCGGCGACGAGACGGACGATGATGGCATCCGCGCCGGTGACCTGGATGGCGCCGGCGTCTTCTGTCAGAGATCCGCCAGTGGCTTCGACCTTGGCGATGCTCTCGAAGCGGATGCCGTCGGTCTGGACCTGGCCGCGGAGGGTGAGGCGGTTGTTTCCGGCGGTGGTGCTGGAGTTGGAATGCGGGCTGGTGAGGCGGACGCGGGCGTTGAGCTTGCCCGGTTGGTCCGCGCTGAGGCGGAGGAAAATGGCCCGGTCCGGGTGGGAGGCGATGACCTCGCGGCGGAATTTCACCCCGCCGGCCTCGTATTCGGTGGTTTGGGTGGCGGTGTCGAGGTCGAGCCAGCGGCGGTAGTTCGAGGCGGTGGCAAGGCCGGGGAAATCAATCCACAGATCGCCGCAGGGCTGATAGGCCATTTGCTTGAGGGGCTGGCTCATGAATTCCCTCATGGCGAGGTCCTCGGCCGGTTTCTGTTTGCCTTCGAACAGAAGCTTGCGGATTTCTGGCAGATGCTGCGACGCTCCGGGGTGCGCGTAGGAGCGCGGCTGGCCGGTCCAGACAGTGTATTCGTTGAACTGGACGCGCTCGGTGGGAGCGGTGCCGAAGACCATCGCGCCGAGGTGGCCGTTGCCGAGCGGAAGGGCTTCGGTCCAGTTTTTCGCGGGCTGGGGATACCAGAGGATCCATTTCCCGGCGGGGGCTGCGGAGTTTCCGGTGATTTGCACGGGCTCCTCGGCATGAAGCGGGGAAAGCGCGAGCAGGAAGACGGGGAGGTTGCTGAGTTTCATGGGGAAAACGGGTGATATCGACCCGCCATCGCCCCGCTCATTTCCCGAGCCCCATTACCAGGGCCGAGACGGTGGCTTTGGCATCGCCAACAAGCATGCGGGTGTTCTCGCCGAAGAAGAGTGCGTCTTCAAGGCCGCAAAAACCGGTGCCTTGCCAGGGTCCCTACGCAATGGCAAGGGATGGTCGCATCGGATCATCGGCTCTGACGGGAAGACTATGAACCGCCAGCACCAGCACCTGGTGCTAAAGAGGAAGAGAGAACCACGGATGAACGCAGATGAGAATGAATCAAACCCCTCTTCATTCGCGTCGATTCATCCGTGGTTCCAATTCTCCTAGATTGCAAGTTTCCGGGGGCGGAATCGTGGCGGCGGTTTCCAACCGCCATGCCCAACTCCATTCTGGAATTCCGGCTCTTCCGCCGCTTTTCCATGACCCCCGCACCTGCTTGAGGCAAGCCGCACATACGGCTCCGTCAACGAGCAGAACAAACTCCTCATCAACAAGATCCTCGACTACCGGACCAGCGCCCCGCAGCTCAGCTCCCCGGATGTGGACTGGACCGAGTTCACCAGCGACTACGAGATGCGCGCGTTCTTCGAGTCCATGGCCGCCCGCCTCCACAGCCTGGCCAGCCAGCTGGAAGCCGGCAAGATCCAGCACGACCACGACAACTACCAGGACGCCCTCGACGACGACTACTACACCCAATACAAGGCCGGAGCCTCCGCCCCCGGCGCGGCCGAAAAAGTCACCGCCCTCAAGGTCTTCTTCAACCGCACCGGAACCAGCTCCGCCGAGACCCCCGAAACTCCGGCAAACCCATAACCGCATCATTGTGATGCGGTTATAAGGTCATCCACTCCAAACTTGGGGTTCCGGACTCCAAACTTGAGGTTCCGGACTCCAAACTTGAGGTTCCAGATTCCAAACTTGAGGTCCCGGAGTCCAAACATGGGATTCCGGACTCCATCGATGAAATCCCGGCCCCCGCCGGAAGAGTCCCCGCCCCGGAAGCGAGCATCCGGAACCCACCTCCTCCCCGCGGTGACTGTTCGCGTCATTTCCCCAGCTGGTCCAGCGGACTGCGCACCCCGCAGCCGTTCACCCCGGTAGCCACATGCGTGTAAATCTCCGTGGTTTTCACATCATGGTGTCCCAGCAGCTCCTGGATCGTGCGGATGTCCGTGCCGCTCTCCAATAAATGGGTCGCGAAGCAATGGCGGAGCACGTGGCTCGTCACCCGTTTCTCGATTCCGGCCTTCCTCGCCGCCCGCGTCACCGCCTCGCCATACACCTTCGGGTGCAGGTGGTGCCGCCGGCGGATGGATTGACGATTGATGAATGACGATTTTTGATTTTTGATTTTGAAGAACCTTCAGCCACCATCGGCGGTTCTTGTGCTGCTCACAAAGATGGAAATCAGCTCGTCGCATTCCGAGATGGCAGCGTCAACGGCCTCATCCGCAACCATCTGTTTGCGCGAGATGATCTTGAGCCAGATCATCGTTTCCCTCAGTTCCTTGAGTGAAATCTTCATCTTCCAAATCAAAAATCCAAAATCAACAATCACCAATCGTCAATCTCTCCCCGACGCCTTCGCCCATCGTTCCAGCTGCCAATCTTTGCGCTCCTTCGACTTGACCTGTTCACGCCAAAATCGAACTGCGGATTCCCGTTCGAGTCCCAAACCCTGTCTGAGCCTCCAGGTCTCGAACCACGCCAGCAGAAACCCGTAATTCTGTTTCTCCAAGTCCGTCAGATCCCTGGATGCTTCAAGATCCTCTCTCCAATCCGCGCATGAATGATTCATTTGAACACTGTTCTTATGAAAACCCGCATGCGCGCAAGATCATTTCGCATCCTTCTTTTCTCCGAATCATCAAGCATCGGTGATGGTAACCGATGCTTTGAGGAACGAACAGCTAGCAGAAATCCCCGCCCCGGCGGGGCTTTCCCGTTCAATCATCGAGGAAATCAAGCCTCATTACTTCCTCCCTAAATCGCTGGAAAACGCCATGTTACACGAATCTTCCCAGAAATTTCTCGCCAAACTCGGCAGATATTGCCCACCCTCCGACGGAGCGAATAACAAAGTTCGCCGTCGCTATACGCTTGCCAAATCCATGAAACCAATTATCCGGACTTCTCTTGCTATCCTTATCCTTATCAGCGCGTCCGCCTGCAACGTCACCAGCGGCTCACGCATCGTAGTAGGCAACACGCGCCCAGCCATCGCACCGGAGAGCGTGAAAATTTATCTCCGGCCACCCGCCAAATACGAAGAGATCGCCATCGTAAACGCCACCAGTAAGAATGCCTTTGCGAGTGACCAAAGCCTGACCGATTCCGCGCTGTTCCGAATGAAGAAGGACGCAGCCAAACTCGGTGCCAACGGCATTTTGCTCTCCGGCGTTGGCACGCAGCAGATTGGTTCCATTGGTCAGTCGTTCGGTAGCGCTACCGCATATTCGACCGCGTCTGCGAACGCCTATCGCTACGGCAACACCGTCAGTGCTTACGGCACTGGAACAACGAACGTTTATGGCAGCAGCACTACTATCAACACACCACTGTTTCAGAAGGTTTCTAGTGGCATGGCCATTTACGTCTCTCGCGAATGACCGCAACGGCGAACAAGGCGCGGCTGGACAACCGCCGTTCTTCACCTCATCCGCATCACTTCCGCCTTCCAATGGCGGCGGCGCCATCACTTTGACGTTCGCCAAAATCACCCGATGCCTGAAATCAGCCGTTTTCTTGGAATTGTGATCCGCATGTTCTATCGTGACCATGCGCCAGCTCATTTTCACGCGGAATACGGTGATTACGAGATTACGGTTGAGATCGAGACCGGGGTTGTGGAGGGAAAGTTCCCCAAGCGTGCCCTGAGGGCGGTTCTGGAATGGGCTGACATTCACCGCGCCGACTTACTCGCGGATTGGCACTTGGCGAGACTCGAGCAGCCGCTCAATTCAATCGAACCATTGGAGTAACATGAATAGGATACTGAGGATACAGACCGTCCGATACATGGGCGATTACCGGCTCTATCTGGAGTTCAACAGCGGGGACGCCGGGGAAGTTGATCTTTCATCGGACTTGGATGGGCCGGTGTTCCTGCCTCTCCGAGACCGCAAGGTATTCGCTACCGTGAGACTTGAAGGCGGTACCGTCGCTTGGCCTAATGGTGCCGACCTTGCACCTGAATACCTGGCCGAACGACTTGCCGAAGCCTGATCGCGTCGGGCCGGTTCGTTTCCCGGATTCCGTCACTCCGAACTGAGGCGGCAACGCATTCCGCCTCGGATGGGCGATCTTCGGAGGATCATAAGGGTTTTGCTTGGCTCGCTTCCCGGTCGTGATAGGACAAGGCATGAGCGACACCGCCACCCGCATTCCCGAAGACATCAAGACCGCCATGAGGGCGAAAGACAGCGTCGCGTTGAACGCCTTGCGCGCCCTGAAAAGCGCCTTGATGAACGCCGCCATCGAGAAGGGCAACCTCAGCATCGTGCTCGACGAATCCGAGGTGCTGGCGGTGATCCGCAAGCAAATCAAGCAGCGGGTGGACTCGTGCGAGCAGTTTGAAAAGGCCGGCCGACCGGAACTCGCGGCGACGGAGAAGACCGAGATTGAGATCCTTTCCCGCTACCTTCCCGCCGCGCTGGGCGAGGAAGAGCTGGTGGCCATCATCGAGCAGGCGGTGGCCAACACCGGAGCCACCGGCAAGGCGGACATGGGCAAGGTGATGAAGCGCGCGCAGGAGCTCGCGGAAGGCCGCGCGGACGGGAAACTGCTGTCCGCCGCGGTGATGAAGCGGCTGGCCTGAATCAATCGTGCAGATACGTCCGCGGCCGATAGAACCAGGCGAACGGGATGAACAGCAGGGTGGTGGCGAGGACCAGCCAGGTGAAGAAGCGGAAGTAGGCCGCGCCTTCGAGCTTGCTCTGGCCGCCGCAGAACTCGGTGCGGGTGAAGCCGGCTGCGGCGGGTTTTTCATGAATGCCGAGCGCGGCCTTGCGGCGGCCGAGCCAGGTGTCTTGCGAAGACGGCGCGTCGCCGCTGACTTTCTCGACGATCACGCCGAGGTCCCATTTCGTCTTTGAAATCCGGTCGGGGCCGGCGCTGGAAATGCGGGCGTGGGACGAGTCGATGAGGTCGTAAACGAGCGGATTTCCCCATGGGTCCTTGGCGTCGCCGAGGATTTCGCGGGCTGCTTCTTTTGAGGGAAAGCCGTCCTTGGCCCGCGCTTCGATCCGGCTGGCGGCGGCGAGGAAAATCTCGCGGCCGGGGATTTCCAACGACTCCAGCCGTCCCTGATGGCAGCGGGCGATGAGATCGTCGTCCGTGCCGGTGGCTCCGTCGTGCCCCGGCAGCACGATGCTGCGCGGCGAGGTCTGCCAGTCCGCGGGAAGCTTGGCGGTGGCTTGCTCAAACTGAGAGACGCCAGGGGACGGGATGCCGATGACGCGGTTGACCTGCGCGGTGAACTGGTTGCCGCCCCACACGGAAAGCCAGAACAGCGCCATGATCCAGGATTTCATCGCCTTGGGCGCCTGGGTGTAGGCGAACTCCAGACCGACGATGGAGACCATGATTTCCGCGGCGGTGATGATGACGTAGGCGACGATCTGCCAGCCGATCGATGGCCGCTGGCCGGCGTCGATCCAGGTCTGGATCAAGGTGGTGAGCGCGAAGGACGCGGCGATGAGCGCCATGCCGATGCCGATTTTCCGCAGGGGCGTGAGCAGGAAAACCCGGTTCATCCACGGATAGATGACGAAGGTGAACAGCGGGATGAAGACGAGGATCAGGATCGGGTTGACCGCCTGAATCTGGGATTCGAGCCAGTGAATGCCGAGGAAATGAAGGTTCATCTGCTCGGCCTGCAGCACCCACGACGAGCCGGTCTGGTCGTAGAGGGACCAGAACACCGCGATGAACACAAACAGCGGCACCAGCTTGCCGAAGGCGACGACGCCCTCGCGCGAAAACGCCTCCTTGAAGAACCCGCTGCCGGACGGCGGGATGTGGACGAAGCGGTGCCGCCCGAGCCAGAACATGAAGGTGGCGACGGCCATCAGCACGCCGGGCACGCCGAACGCCCAGTGCGGCCCGTGCTTTTCCAACAGCCACGGCGTGAGCAGGGTGGAGAAGAACGAGCCGAAGTTGATGGAGAAGTAGAACCAGTTGTAGACCCGGGAAAGCAGGTGGTGGTTCTTCTTCCCGAACTGGTCGCCGACGTGGGCGGAGACGCAGGGCTTGATCCCGCCGGAGCCGAGGCAGATGAGTAGTAGCCCGCTTGCCAGCCACCACGGCGAATTCCCATACGAACCCATGCACGCGAGCGCGGCGTGGCCGATGCAATAGACGATGGAAAGCCAGAGGATGGTCCGGTATTTCCCGAGGAAAATATCGGCGACCAGCGCTCCTAGCAGCGGCGTGAAATAAACCCAGCTGGCGAACTGGTGGTAGTATTCCACCGCCTGGTTAGGCGAGAGCGCGCGGCCGCCGCCGCCGTCCATGAAGTGCAAGTACTGCGTCATGAACACGACCAGGATCGTGCGCATGCCATAGAACGAAAACCTTTCCGCCGCCTCGTTGCCGATGATGAACGGGATGCCCGGCGGCATCACCTCGGTTTCCTGCGGCGTGGTGCGGTAACTCATAGACTCAAGATGCAAGACTGGAAGATTCAAGAAAGACCCGGCCGATGGACGACTGCTCTGCTCTTGAGTCTTGCGTCTTCATGTCTTGCGTCTCTTACCAGCGAATCGCCGCGGCCGCCCACGTCAGGCCGGCTCCGAAAACGACGAGCACGATGTGTTCACCGCGCTTGAATGCGCCGCTGCGGTTCGCCTCGTCTAGCGCGATCGCGACGGCTGCGGCGGAGGTGTTGCCGTATTTGTCGAGGTTGACGAAGACCCGCTCGTTAGGCACCGCGAGACGGTCGGCGATGGCGTCGATGATCCGCAGATTCGCCTGATGGGGAATGACGCAGGCGATGTCTTCCGGCCTCAGGTCGGCGCGGTCGATGACTTTTTCCGCAGCCTCCTTCATGCGGTTGACCGCGTGCTTGAAGACCTCCTTGCCCATCATCGTGAGGGTGAAAAGGTGGTCGTTGACGTTTTCGCTGGTGATCGGGCAGGCGCTGCCGCCGCCGGGGATGTTGAGCAGGTGGGTTAGATTCCCGTCGGTGCCCATCTCGGTGGCGAGGATCGAGCCTTCTTCCGGCTCGGCGCGGCGGAGCACGGCGGCGCCGGCTCCGTCGCCGAAGAGCACGCAGGTGGTGCGGTCGTCCCAATTGGTCACGGACGAGAGTTTTTCCGCGCCGATGATCAGCGCGTTTTTGAAGGCGCCGTCGGAGATCAGGCGCTTGGAGATTTTCATTGCGTAGAGAAATCCCGAGCACGCGGCGGAGATGTCAAAGGCCACCGCGTGGTTCGCGCCGAGCGCCTGTTGGACATAACAGGCGGTCGCCGGGGTCGGCGTGTCCGGCGTGATGGTGGCGACGATGATCAGCTCGACGTCCTCGGCGGCGAGGCCGGCTTGTTCGAGCGCGCGGCGGGCGGCGTGGGTCGCCATGTGCGAGGTGAATTCGCCCTCGGCAGCGATGCGGCGCTCGCGGATGCCGGTGCGGGAAAGAATCCACTCGTCGCTGGTGTCCACCATCACCGCAAGCTCGGCGTTGGTCAGGATTCGCTCCGGCAAATAGCTGCCGGTTCCTGCGATGCAAACTTGGGTGGGAGTCGTCAATTCACTCATGCGGCCGGACAGTGGAACCCTCGAACGGTTGCCACAAGCGCGAAGTGAAAATCGCGGCTTTCCAAAACTAAGCGTCGGCTTGGACGGCTAGTGAAATGGCGGCCAGCGCCTCCTCGATCTGCGGATTCACGCGGTTTTCGACGGTTTCCATGCCGACCCGGATCGCGTTGCGGACGGCCAGCGCGGTGGAGGACCCGTGGGCGATGATGACCACGCCGTTGACCCCGAGCAGCGGGCTGCCGCCGTAGGTTTCGTAGCTGCTTTTCTCCTTGAGCGCCTTGAACGCGCCTTGGGCGAGCACGGCTCCGGCGATCCGCAGCGGGTTGCCTTTGATCTCGGTTTTCAGCCATTTTGAAACCGCTTTGGCGGTCGCCTCGATGGTCTTGAGCATGATGTTGCCGACGAATCCGTCGCACAGCACCACGTCCAGCTCGGTCTCGAAAAGGTCGCCACCTTCGACGTTGCCGACGAAGTTGATGCCGGGCGTTTGCTTGAGGAGCTTGAAGGTTTCCTTGGTGAAGGTGGTGCCTTTTTCGTCTTCCTCGCCGTTCGAGATCAGGCCGACTTTGGGGTTTTTCACGCCGAGCACGCCGCGCGCAAACGCGGTGCCCATCACCGCGTAGGCGACGAGATGCTCGGGTTTCGCCTCGGGATTGGCCCCGGCATCGAGAATGTGGCAGATGCCGAATTCGTTCGGCAGCGCGGACGCGATGCCCGCCCGGTCCACGCCGGGAAGCGTGCGGAGTTTCAACGTCGCGGCCGCAACCGCGCCGCCGGTGTTTCCGGCGGAAACGAACGCGTCCGCGCGACCGTCCTTCACCATGTCCATGGCGATGCTGATCGACGAATCCTTTTTCTTCCGCACCGTTTTCGCACCCGGCTCGGCCATGCCGATCACCTCCGAGGCGTGGACAATGCTCACCCGCGGGTCGCTCAGATCCAGACCCTGCTTCTTACACTCCTCTTCGAGGATTTCCCGAACTCCCACCAGATAAAGGTGTTGCAGCTTCGGATAGTAACGCAGCGCGTCGATGGCTCCTCCGATATTGACGGCGGGGGCGTGGTCCCCGCCCATGGCGTCCAGGGCGACTTTCATGCAGGATCGAGATTACGGTGGTGGAAAGCGAGGAAACGAAAAATTACCGCAGGAGGAAATCCCCGAGCGGCAATTGGTTCAGAAGACACGTGGTCGGCTTCAGAGAGCTTCGACGTCGAGCACCTGGCGATCGCGGTAGTAGCCGCAAGACGGGCAAGCGATGTGCGAAGGCACTTTGCTGCCGCACTCAGGGCAGCTTTTGAAGATCGGTGCACGCCAGCGGGTGGCGCCGCGGCGCATTTTTGAGCGGCTTTTGGATTGGCGTCTTTTTGGTACGGCCATGGTCGTAGTTTAGTTAAGGTTGGTCCTTGAGGTCCTTGAGGATGTCGAGAGCTGACCATCGGTCGTCGCTCTCGGCGCGGGGCGGAGTGGGTAGCCCATCTTCCGGCGACTTGTCCACTGATAAATATCGGGAATCGATTTCGCACTTCTGCGGCACGTCTCCCTCCTCGCATCTCGGGTCCACCGGGAAGTTGATCAGGATCTCCTCGCGCAAGGCCTCGGTGGCGTCGATTTGCCCCTCGTGCTCGATCTCCAGCGAGATCGCGGCGTTTTCCTGGCGGATCGTTTGCACGAAAGGATGCAGCGTCCTCACGCAGGTGAATTCAAACGGCGCCGAAATCGAGCCGGTCAGCAGCAGTTCGGAGCCGAAACGGTGCACCCAGAGGTCGTATTCCAGCGGCCCCACGGCTTGGGCGTCCTGTTCCGGCAGGTCGAAAATTTCTTTCGGCAGCTCGCCGGAATATCCCTTTCCCTCCTCCGGCAGGTTCGCCAGATCGATGATTAAATGTCCTTTCATGCGCGGAATGTAACCCCGCGCCGCCCGCCGCCAAGCCGCAATTATTTCCCACTCGCCAAGGCCCTTCACCCCGCTATTTTCCGCCCGTCATGCCTATCGATATCCCTCTCCTGACCCGCATTTGTGAAGCTCCCGGCGCGCCGGGATTTGAAAAGGAAATCCGCAACCTCGTCCTCGCCGAGCTCAAGGGCCTCGCCGACGACATCCGCATCGACAACATGGGCAGCATCATCGCCCTCAAAAAAGGCCGCTCATCCGCCAAAAAAATCATGGCCGCCGCCCACATGGACGAGATCGGCTTCATCGTCACCCACGTCGATGACAAGGGCTTCGTCCGCTTCAATCCCGTCGGCGGATTCGACCCCAAAACCCTCACCTCCCAGCGCGTCATCATCCACGGCCGCAAGGACATCATGGGCGTCATGGGCTCCAAGCCGGTCCACATCATGACGCAGGAGGAAAAGCACAAGCCCGTCAAAATCACCGACTACTTCATCGACACCGGCATGACCAAGAAGGAGGTCGATAAAATCGTCGCCGTCGGCGATTTCGTCACCCGCCACTCGCCGCTCATCGAGCTCGGCGACTGCGTGAACGTCAAATCCCTCGACAACCGCGCCTCCGTCTTCGTCCTCATCCAGACTCTCCGCGAGCTCAAGAAATCCAAGCGCAAGCCCGCCTTCGACTTCTACGCCGTCTTCACCGTCCAGGAAGAAGTCGGCCTCCGCGGCGCGCAGGCCGCCGCCCTTCAAATCCAGCCGGATTTCGGCTTCGGGCTCGACACCACCATCGCCTACGACGTCCCCGGCTCCACCCCGCAGGAACGCTGCACCGCCCTCGGCGAGGGCGCGGCCATCAAGCTGATGGACTCGTCCGTCATCTGTGATTACCGGATGATCGAGTTCATGAAATCCGCCGCCAAGCGCCACAAAATCAAGTCGCAGCCGGAGATCCTCGCCGCCGGCGGCACCGACACCGCCAGCCTCCAGCGCATGGTCGCCGGCGGCGCGATCGCCGGCGCGATCTCCGTTCCCACCCGCCACATCCACCAAACCATCGAGTCCTGCCACAAGCACGACCTGGCCGCCTGCATCCTCCTGCTCATCGCCTGCGTCTGCGAACTCGACCGCCACGACTGGGAATTCTGACCCGCCGATTTCCTCTCCAGCCGCCCGTTTCCACCCGGAAACCGGCGGCTTTTTCTTTGCCGGAACCCGCCATTCTCCCGCGAATTCAAAACTTTTACATTCCTCTCCAACGCCTTGCACCAAACAGCCCGGTTTCCCGGGCGATGTTTCGTAAAAATCAAAAGATTTTTTCAAATTTCCGCCAAGCCGCCCCAACCTAACCATTAGGCGAAAATTTCCGACCCCCTAGACTTCTCGCCGTATCCTCGCACCAATCGCCGCAAGTCCTAGATCTTGCTCATGATTTACATTGTGGCTACACGCCTAAAAGCGCTACATCTTGTATTGTGAATAATTTGTGGATACTACATGAGCAAAATCGGTTTGACCACGCCCGTCATTTTCTCTCAGTCTCCACTCCGCTGCGCTTCCCGCCCGGCCCTCCGATTCACCCGCTTTTCAAGTTCGCCAAACACCATGTCATCTCCCGCCACCACCACCGTCTCCCTCGGAAGCAAAACCTTCATCCTCGACCGCGAAAAAGCCGAGCTCGCTTACGCCGGCAAGCGCGTGATCAACGGCAAGCAAACCATGTTCTTCAACATCCTCCCGCTGAAATACCAGTGGGCGTATGACCTCTACAAGACCATGAAGAACAACCACTGGGAGCCCGAGGACATCACCATGCAGAAGGATGTCGAGCAGTGGCGCTCCGATGAAATCTCCGACGTCGAACGCTGGATCATCAAGATGGGCATCGGCTACTTCTCCGCCGCGGAAGGCATCGTCGGCGACAACGTGCTCCACGTCGTCCGCGAGGTGGTCACCGCTCCCGAGCTCAAGCTCGTGTTAGGCCGCCACGCCCACGAGGAAAACATCCACGCCGACTCGCTCGTTTACATGATTTCCTCCCTCGGCATCAACCCGCACGAGTGCGAGGCGATGTTCGAGGACATCCCCTCCATCACCGCGAAAAACAACTTCGTCGTCTCCAACAGCAAGGCCCTCCGCCGCGACGTCGACCTCACCATCACCGAGAACAAGCAGGCCCTCGCCAAGAACATCTTCATGTTCGGCCAGGTCATGGAAGGCACCCAGTTCTACGGCCTGTTCGGGATGATCCTCAGCCTCTACCGCCAGAACAAGTTCCCCGGCATCGGCTCGATGTTCCGCTACACCCTGCGCGACGAGTCCAACCACATCGAGGTCTTCCGCAACCTCCTCATGGACCTCATCGACGAGAACCCCGACATCTGGACCGAGGACTTCCGCGAGGACCTCCGCGCCACGATGAAAGAGGGCATCACCCTCGAGAAGACCTTCATCCGCGACTGCCTCCCCGTCGCCGGCCTCGGCCTCAATTCCGTCGATTTCGAAACCTACATCGACTACATCGCCGACCGCCGCCTCACCTCCTGCGGCCTCGCCCCGCTCAACGAGTCCGTCAACAACCCCTTCCCCTGGCTCGCCGAAATGATGGACATCAAGAAGGAGACCAACTTCTTCGAAGGCCGCGTCACCGAGTACCAGAAAGCCTCCGCCCACAGCACCGTCGACGACGACGAGCTCTAGTCCAGCCGAGGGGCGTCCAGCCCCGACCCCGTAGCTGGGGCGTCTCGCCCCAGTCC
>JBFZFJ010000414.1:0-4514 GCA_041306405.1 Verrucomicrobiales bacterium
CTGCAAATTGCGGACCGATCCACTCTACGACGGAGTTTTTAGCGAACTCAAATCCAGCCCACTGCCCCTACTCGACATCGGTTGCGGCATCGGCATTCTCGGGATGTATCTGCGCGAACGCGGATGGGCGAACGCCTTCACGGGATTCGACTATGACGCAAGCAAGATCAAGGGCGGCCGCGAACTCATCGCCAAGGGAGCCTATGCGGACATCAGCCTCAGTCAGGGCGACGCCCGGCGGGATCTGCCGGAACACAGCGGAGATGTGGCGATTCTCGACATCCTCCAATTCTTCGACACCCCGGAGAAAACGGTTCTGTTGGAATCTGCCGCGGCAAGGCTTGCGCCGGGCGGAACGCTGGTCGTCCGCAGCGGTTTGTTCGAAAAGAGCCTTCGTTTTTACACGACTCTAGCAGGCGACATCATCGCCCGATGCACGTTCTGGATGAAGTCGGCACCCGTGCATTATCCCACCGCAGCGTTTTTCCGGGAAGTGCTCGAAGCGCAAGGCCTTGTCGTGGAAATCCGCCCTTTCTGGGGTGGCACTCCTTTCAACAACTACCTCATTCTGGCGAGACGTCAGGGATAGCAATCTCCCAGCCGTTTTCCTTGGCTAGGGCGAGGATTGCGGTCACCACCTCCAAGGCGATGGGCGTGGCCTCATGGGCGAGAACGATGCTTCCCTCGCGTGCCGATTCGCGGATTCTCCGATTCACCTCCTCGAGTGGATAGCCGCCTCCATCGAAGCCCCGGCTGTTCCAGCCGATCAGACTCAAGCCCTCCTGCTTCAAAACCGGGTGGACGAAAATATTGTAATGCCCCACCGGCGCGCGGAAAATCTTCGGAGCCTCGCCGGTGATTTCCTTGATCACCCGTTGGCATTTCACGATTTCCCGGTAGGTCGCCACCGGTCCGAGGCGCCAGAAAGACAGACGCGGATGACTCCAGCTGTGGTTGCCGAGTTGGTGGCCGCGGCGGCGAATTTCCCGGATCAGCTCGGGATGTTTCGCCGCTTTCTCGCCGATCACAAAAAAGGTCGCCTTTGCAGCGTGGCGGTCTAGCAAGTCGAGAATTGCCGGCGTGTCGGTGGGATCAGGCCCGTCATCCAAGGTCAGCCAGATTCCTTTTTCGCATCGGGTTTGCACCGGGCCGAAAAGCCGTGAGGAGGGATTCAGAGTTCCGGCGAGAAGGAAACTGACGATGAGCACGTGCATGATGATGCCGATCATAAAATACCCTGCCGCAGCGGCGACAATTCCACCGCCCAGCATGAAGGCGATCAGCAGCATCCTCAATGTCTGAGCCAAGATCATTCGGTGAATGCCTCCTCGAAAACGAGCCATTGCAGACCGTGCTCTTCCAGAAAGCCCATGAGGCTCCCGGCCCATGCGCGCGCGCAGTCCATTTCACGGATCGGCGCGCCCGGTTTCCGCGGGGAAACGGCCAAGGGCTCCCGGAAGATGATGTGGTAGTGGCGGTAGCCCGCACGAACCACATGCAGCGGAAAGCTCGGGCATTTTGCAAGGGCGGCCAAAACCATAGGCCCCCTTGGCAGGCGGATTTTTACGCTTCTATTTTCCAAGGGCACCTCGATGGCCGCCACGTCCCCGATCACGCGATCGCTCTGGATGGCGACGAGTTCCCCCTCCATCAACAACCGTGCCAACTCGATCCCCAGCAAGCTATCCGATGAGTTGTAATGGACTTTGAAATGCTTGTAACGCCGAGAATCCCGCTCCAATTCCTTGCGCCGGATTTCCTGGAGAATTGGAGACCGCTCCGGAGCCCGCACGGTGTGGAGATCGCGTCCGAACTTGGGCGAGAAAAAAGCCGCTGCTAGATCGTAATTCCCCGTATGCGTGGTGGCAATGATGGCTGCGCCGGGCGTGGAGCGCAGTTTTTCGAAGATCTCAGGGTGGTCGATTTCCCAGGTCACGACTTTCTGCCCCAGCCGGGTGCGCATGCCGTCGATACACGTCCAGCCGAAGTTTACGAAAACGCGGTAAGCCCCCACATAGCCCTCCGCCCAAGATAAGTCGGGCCAAATGACCTTGAGGTTCCGGCGGATCGCCCGTCTTTGGGCATGGGCCAAAACCAGCACGATGAACGCGCAAATATAGAGCACCCCGGCCTCGATGAATCGGGGCATGCCCGACCATCTCAGCGCGCCCGACATGGCGCGCGTCGGCAAATCCCCGAAAAGCCCGAAGCGCGACACATCCGCCTCTTGCTTTATCGCGGTTTCGGAGTTTCTATCTGCGGTCATCTGGCGGGCGTCGTTTGCAAAGCGACTTTCCTACCCGTATCCTCACCACTGTTCAACCATGCAAATCATGAATCACCGGGAACCCCGATCGATCGCTGATGGAATCGATCGTTCCGCAGACTACGACGTCATCATCATGGGTGGTGCTTTTTCCGGGTCTTCCGCTGCCCTGCTTCTCAAGCGCCAGTTTCCGGAACTGCGCATCTTGCTCATCGAACGCAGCGCGGAATTCACCCGGAAAGTCGGGGAAAGCACCTCGGAAGTCGCCGGATGCTTCCTCACGCGCGTGCTGCGGGTCGGCATGCACCTCAACACGAGGCATGTGATGAAACATGGACTCCGCATGTGGTTTCACAAGGACGGAGAAAACGCCCCCGGAAAATCCACCGAACTCGGACCCGCCTTCCAAGGCCGCCTGCCCACATTCCAAGTCAACCGAATGACGCTCGATACCGAGCTGCTCCGGCAAGCAGAGGAGCTCGGCTGCGAAGTGGCGCGCCCCGCCACCATCGGGAATCTCGACCTCGGCGGCATCGGAAAAAACACCGTCACTTACAAAACCGACGACGGCGAATCCCGCACCGTGACTGCGGGATGGTTCATCGACGCGTCAGGAAAATCCGCAAAGATCGCCAAAATGCGCAAAACCTGGCGGTCCCATTCCAGCGAGCATCCGACCGCATCCATGTGGACCCGTTTCAAAAACGTCAATCCTATCGATTCCTACGATGGGGCGATGCAGATGGAGGGCGCGAGCCCCAAGGTCATCTCACAACGCGGCTTTGCGACGAACCACCTCATGGGCTTCGGCTGGTGGTGCTGGATCATCCCGCTCGACAGCGGCGAGGTCAGCGCCGGTCTCACTTGGGACTCACGCCTTTTCACCCCACCGGATGAGGGTAAGATTTGCGAGCGGATCAAGAAACACCTACTCAAGCAGCCCGTTGGCAAGGTCCTGTTTGAAAATGCGGAAGCCGTGGAAAACGACAACTGCTATTACAAGGACCTCGCCTATTGGTCCGAAGAGGTCGTCGGCGACGGCTGGACCATCGTCGGCGACGCCTGCGGTTTCATGGATCCGCTTTACAGCCAAGGTCTGGATTACTGCGCGCACACGGTTTACTCGACCTACACCCTACTCCGCAGCTACTACAGCGGCGAGTGCGTCAAGGAGGGCATCATCAAGCGCAACAGCGAGTTCAAACGCAGCTATTTCGATTGGTTCAACGCTTTGTATAAGGACAAATACTGGTACATCGGAGATGCGGAGTTGATGCACGCCGCGTTTCTCATGGACATTGCGACCTACTTTGTCGGGCCGGTCCGCGGTGTTTACACCGATGAGGACGTCGAGTTCGCGGAAATGCCCTACTCCACTTCCATCGGTCACGCTTTCGCGGTCTTCATGGCATTCTACAACCGCCGCTTGGTGAAACTGGCCAAAAAGAAAATCGCCGCCGGCATCTACGGGGACAAGAACCTCAATGAAAGCTTCATCATCACCACTAGCTTCAACCCGGATTTATCGAGCTTGAAGCATCTGCGGATGGGAATCCGCATCTGGCTGCGACTTGAAGTGAAGCTCGCATTTACTCCGCTGGCCAAGGAAGCGAATGAACCCTCAATGGCCTCGCCGCTGCCACAATCCGGGTATTACAAACAAGCTTAACGCGGTGGTTATGAGAATCCCGAGGCCGCACAGCAGACCCATGCTCCACAGCATCTCGTTGGATGAGAAAAGCAGCGATCCGAAGCCGATCGCTGTGGACGCCCCGCAGAAGAAGATCGCTTTTCCGGCTCCGTTCCAGACTTGGCCTTGGTCTCCGCCGCTGCGGCGCAGTGCGAAAATCAGGTGAATGCTGTAGTCGATGCCCGTGCCGACGATCAATGGAATCGCCATCACGCTGAGAAAATTCCATGTCTGTCCGGTGGCGGCGACAATTGCATTCACCAGCGCCAGCGAGATCAAGAGCACGGAAATGCTGATGGCGGCGTCCCGGAACGACCGAAAAATCCCGACGAGCGTCAGCAGCAGCACCGCGGTGGCGGGCAGGAAAATCATGAGGAAATCCTTTTTCACACGGGGCTGCAACACCGCTTGAATCACGGACCAACCCGTGAGGGTGAACTTGTCGGAGAAAAGCGGGTCCAGCATGCCGATGTTTTCCACGGTGACCGGCTTCGCGACGGTGAGACTTCCCGCCAAGTGGTATTTCCCAGCGGGCGTCCGCACCAAGAAGTGCTTGGT
>JBFZFJ010000415.1:0-7873 GCA_041306405.1 Verrucomicrobiales bacterium
GGACGTGACTGCGGCGGAAGATGCCAGCCGGGTGCGCAACCGCAACGGGTTGCTGGTGCTGGGCATCCTGCGCCGCTGCGCGATGGGAATCTACCACGACTGGCGGCGTGGGCGCAAAAACAAGCGGCAATCGACGTTGAAGGACTTCCATGACGACATGCGCCGCTTCAACAACCGCCACGCCTTCGCCACCATCACCTCACTCCGCCGATGACCCGTGCAAAAATCCGCCGTGGAATTCACCCCACCCGCACCTGGCCGTTCATGAGCATGGGGAGGAGCCAGTCGCGGAGGGTGGTGAGTTCTTGGTTTTGTCCTTGGCGGAGGACATGCGGACGGAACCTGAGTCAGTTGCCACGGTTGATTCTCACTAATTGCCCGTGGAGTGAGTCCAGGGCTTGGAGGTGGACGTGAATGCGGGCGGCGAGGGCCGGGAAATCCGTGTCCACGGTGCAAACGATGATACCGTCGTGCTCCGGGTGGAGGCGGTGAAGGTGAATGAAGTCCTGGCGGTTGTGGGTGATCACGGCGCGTTGGTCTGCAGTTGCGTAGCGGAGCAGTTCATCATCGGGAATGGCGTCGTTGGCTTTGCCTGCGTCGAGTGATGTGAGCACGTCATGGCCGAATCCGCGTAGGGCAGCGACGACAGGCTGGGGGAAGTTTTCGTTGGAATAGAGCCGGGCGATCATGAGTTGTCTCCGTTGGCGGCGATTTCGCGGTCCATTTCCTCGCGGTGGCTTCGGGCGTAGTTCCAGGCATTGGAGAGGTCCTCGGCGGTGAGTGACGGGTAATCGGCGAGAAGTCCGGCCTCGCTGCGGCCGTTGCGGCGAAGGGCTTCGAGCAACCAGACGGGGATGCGCGTGCGGATGATGCTGGCCGAGCCACCGCAGACGTCCGGCCGGGAATCGATGCCGGGATGGGCGTCCGCCACTTCCAGAGCAACCAGCGAAAGCAGCCGCATCTGATCGCCTTTGGGGAGATGCAGGACGGCGTCGCGGATGTCATCGAAGGTGGTGATCATGGCGGGAGGGTATCATGGATTGGGGGAAATGGAGGTGTTTTTTCAGCTCCGGTTCACCCCACCCGCACCCGAGATGAGTTGTAGCGGCGGTCTGTGACCGTCGGGCGGATGAGATGTCAGAATGGAAGAGGGGAAGATTGACGATTGATGATTTTTGATTTTTGAATGGAAGAGAGCTTCGCGCGGGGCTTTGGCATCGACGCCCATAGGGCGACGCTACATTCATCCCACCCGCACCTGGCCGTTCATGAGCATGGGCAGGAGCCAGTCGCGGAGGGTGGTGAGTTCTTGGTTTTGGAGGTGATGAACTCCGATTTTGACATTGGATCAAATTTGGATTGCACAAGCAGGGAAAATGGGGGACCACTTCCCCTGGAGGCTCTGCCGGATTTCGACTTCAGTGATGAGGTGGATTGATTGGCGTTGCCTCTTTTTTTATTTTCGGGATTCGAACAAATCAGTGACATGGACGATGCCAAAGGTCCGGAATACCCGCCCATCGCGATAACCTTCACCCCGAAACTGGAGGCGGTCCAGCCAACTGCCAAAAGCTTCTGCGATTTCGGGGCGCACAGGTGCATCCATTCCTTGATCTGGCAAGCTGATATCTGGTGATTGGAGTTTGAGATTCAACAACACCATCCCGATGGCTTGATGGAATTTCTCCAAACTCAGGTGAAGGTTTTTCTCCGTCTCGCCTATGGCACTCAACATGGCCATCGTTAGCAGTGCCTGGATAATTCCAGCCAGGACTAGCGCTTCCAAATGATGGCGGTCGGTGATGTGCCTCACACATTCGTCCACTGTTTGTCACGTTTCCACGAGCGGAACAGCGTCTCGATGCGCCAGCGCAGTCCGTAAAGCTGGCAGATCTCATCAACCGTGATTTGCGTATCTGTCAGATTGGTAATCAAAAGATGCCACCCAGCGCGGATCAACTTCGCCGCAGGAACGGTTTTACCATGACGTTTGGCGGCGGCACGCAGCTCCCGACGACGGCTTTGCGCGGTGGCTTGATCGGCACGCACGGCCACCATCCGGACACGGTAACGTTTCGCGGTGATGAGCATCCGCAAGTCAATCCGGCCGCCTTTTTCCTTTGCTAGAATTTTCTCCAGCGAAACGCCCATCTCGTTGACCGCGTGGACATTGGCGGGCAGGCGGGAAATCCAGTGGATGCCGCGACCATCGAGATGACCGAAGCTGGCGGTGTCGAAATAGCCCATGTCACGCAACAACAGGTCGCCGGCATGAAGAAGTTCGAGCAGGTCTTTTCCGAGTTCCTTGTCCTGGGTGGTGGATGGCCAGAGGCTGGTGCTGATAGGCGAGTGCCCGACAAGATCAAAGGTAAAGTCGATCTTGCAGCCCGCAGTGTCTCCGAGCTGGTTGCCGTGGCCGGGAAACTCGCCCGCCATGGATTTGTGAAAAGCGAACTGGCTGGAATCTTCAATGATGACGCGGTTGAAACGGCTGAGGATCTTCCCTGTCGGTGCCTGTTTTCCGCTGACGATCAAGCGGGAGATGACTCCCAGGAGAAAGGCTGAGGAACATTCGCTGAAGCGGCCTGCGAGCGCTTGTTTGGAAAGGGACCGGTGAAGCAGATCGCCGATTCGGGAAGCGATGCAGCGCAGTTGGGGCGCACCACCCGCGGTGGTTTTGAGCAGCCCGAGCAAGAAGGCGGCTGCGGAAAAATGCTTGGAAGCACGCCGGATGAGTCCGGTGGATCGGGCAAGAATGTCGAGTTGCTGATGCTCGATGAACGGATTGGAATGACTGCTTAAGCGATGGCTTTTGAACATCACTATCGGGCGGGACCGATAGAAAAAGTCAAGACTTTTGTGACGTTATTTTTGATTTATACAATTAACTTTCAATGACTTGCAGCTTAGGTTGACGCGAATGCCCTTTAGGGTGTCTTCGGCGCGTGATGAAGACACCCTAAAGGGTTGAACTACATGCGACGACTGTGGTTCCATGCCGTTTTCACAAATCATGATGCGCGGCAGCATAGAATGAAGTTGCGACATCAGGGGAACTCGTGCGATGGTGTCAATCCGCGCGTCCTCGTGAAGAAACGCGGACGATGGTCTTCATGCGTGATTTCCCCCCGACCCCGGCGCTCCATGGAATCTTTTTATGCCAACCGTTTCGTGAGGAAGCGGCTCACGGAATTTCTCGGGGGCGAGTCGCTGGCCCGCGCCACGGCGGTTTACCTGACGCACACCGACGGCTGCCTGTATGACCGGCGGGAATTGCATCCGTGCACCGAGATTGACTGGTTCATGGAGCGGGAGATGGACATTTCCCGGTCGCTGGCGGATTCGCAGTCCTATCTGCTGCACCTGGATCTGGAGTATGTGAACTTCGACTCGCCGGCCGAGGCGTTTATCGATCCGGCGCGCTGTTTCGAGCTTCAGGAACCGGTGGTGAAGGTGATCGAGGCGCTGCTGCTGGAATGGGGAATCCGGCCGCTGCATTTGCTCACCGGCCAAGGCCATCATTTCGTCTGGCGGATCGGCCGCGAGTCCGGGGTGGCGGGAAAGCTCAGGGAGTTGAGCCCGGCGCCGGAGCTGGTAGGCCCGTGCATGGAGCGGTTGCCGGCGATCCTCACCGGGACCATCGAGCCGGTGGACCAGGCGGTTTTCTCGGCGGTGGCGCTGGTGATCGAATACGTGGCGCACCGGATCAAGGAGGTGGCCGGTCCGCTGTGTTTCCTGCCGGTGGAACTCACGGCCGTGCATGTGCCGCCCACGGTGACGGCACAGCGCGAGATGGTTTCCATCGACATCTCGGAGTATGGCGACCCCTTGCACACGCGGGTGATCCGGATGCCGTTCACCAACTACCGCAAGCCGTGGGTGACCGGGCTCTTCCGGTGGCTCGGGCTGGAGGGGGAGATCCCGGAGTTCCGCTCGGTGCCGCTGCATGAGATGGATTTCAGCAAGGCGATCCAGATGCGGCAGATCGACGCGGAGGTGCTGGACTTGGCGCAGCGCGCCTGTGTCCGCATTCCCCATCAGGAAGAGGGCACGGTCCGGCTGCTGGACGAGTATCTCGCGTCGCGCTTGCGACGGTTTCATGAGTATTACTACTCGACCCGGCACGACCCGAAGGAGCAATGGCCGGAAACTTATGACAGGACGCCTCTTATCGTTTTACCGGAATGCGTCCGGCACTTGTTGGAGTTTCCGAACGATCTGCTGCTCAAGCCCGCGGGCATGCAGATCGTGACGCGCTGCCTGCTCGCCCGCGACTGGCATCCGCGCCACATCGCCGGATTGATCCGCTCGAAGTTTGAGAATCCGGCGTTCGGCTGGGGCACCGACTGGAACGACTACGAGGCCGGCACCCGCGCGGATTTTTATACCCGCGTCTTCGCATGCCTCTATTTGACAGGGCTGGATCGTCTGGCAGATTTCAACTGCGCCGCCACCCGTGAGAAGCAGTTTTGTTTCAGCCGACAGGAGGGCGCTTGCGATTTGGAAAACGTGCGGCAAATCCTTTTATCCAAACTTCCCGATGACTGAATGGCCCATCGCTCTTTCCACGGGTTGCTTCTACCGCCGGAGCATTTTCGACGTGCTCGGCGCGGTCCGCGCGGCGGGCTTCCGTCAGATTGAGGTCTGTTCGTCGCCCAGGCATCTCGACTTCCACAACGCCGACGACGTGCGCCGCGCCGGCGAGAAGATGCGCGAGCTCGAAATCACCCCCGCGTCGCTGCACGCGCCTTTCGCCGAGCACATCGACATCACCTCGCTCGACGCCGCGGTGCGCGAGGCCGCGGTGCAGGAGCTCATCCGCGCCTGTGAGGCCGCCGCGCTGATGGGCTGCGAAAACGTCGTGCTCCACCCCGGCCCGGAGCGGGAAGGGCGACCGCCGCAGGAGGAGTTTCTCCAGCGGATGCACCACGCCGCCGAGGCGTTGAACCGGGTCGCGGACCGCTGCGCCGCGCTCGGCGTCCATCTCTTGCTAGAGAACATGCTCGCCCACCTGATGTTCGGCCATGTGCGGGACATGATGTATTTGCTAGGCGAGATCAAAACCAACGATGTCGGCACCTGCCTCGACACCGGCCACGCGCATCTGGCCCGTGAAATGGGCGTGGTCATCCAGAAGCTGTCCGGGCATTTGAAAATGGTCCACGTCAACGACAACCACGGCGACTGGGACGCGCACCTGCCGCCGGGCGCTGGCTCGATCGACTGGCCATGGGTCATCGGCGAGCTGCGGCGCGTCCACTTTCACGGCGTGCTGGTGCTGGAGCTTTCCAGCGGCGAGCAGGAAACGGTGGAGGCGTTCCTGCGGCGGGCCGTCCACGCCCGCGGCTACATGGAATGGCTGTGTCGCAAGGGCGGCGCCATGCGATGAGCCGGCCAGTCGCGGAATTATCCTCGCCGCGCGGCCGTTCGCTTATCTAATCTCACTCGTCATGAAATCACCGTCCCTGCTCCTGCTTCTCGCGGTTTCCGCGTCCGCCCAGATCGCCGCTCCTGTCAGATTTGAAACTCCCGCCGTCCTTTCCGCCGCCGCCCTGCTCGGGCCGGATGCGGCGGGTCCGTCCCACCGGGTGCGCGAACATGTGCCGACCGATGGCTACATGGCTCATTTCACGATCGACTCGGATTTCGGCGAGATCGAGTGCATCGGGCTCGGCCAGGCCAAGGCCCGGATTCACGAGCTCGGGGCCATCCGCAAACTGGTGGACATGAGCAAGAGCGACCTCTTCGCGGAAGGCATGAAGCGCTCGCTCGAACAACCCGTCGATGCGGTGAAAAACATCGTCAAGGACCCGGTCGGTTCGGTCGTCGCGGTGCCGAAGACGGTGGGACACTTTTTCAAAAAGGTCGGGCGCTCCGTGAGCAACGCCGCCTCTAACGCCAAGGAGCGCTCTGAAAGCGGCGAGAAATCCAACACCGCCGCGAGCGTCACCCGCACGACCAAAGGCGTGATCGGATTCGACGCCGCGAAGCTGGAATGCGCCAAGCAGCTCGGCGTCGATCCCTACACCGACAACGCGCGTCTCCAGAGCGAGATCGAGAAGGTTTCCTGGGCCTTCTTCGCGGGTGGCCTGCCTTTGCGGGTCGGTGCCGCCGTCGCTTCCGGCGGCGCGTCGATGGCTCTGACCGCGACCAAGGTGGTCGGTCTGCCAGATGAAATTTACGCGCTCACTCCGTCCGAGCTGGCCTTGAGAAACCAGCAGGCGATGGAGTCGATGGGCGTTGCGGAAAACGTCAGCCGGCGTTTCGAGTCCAACGAGGCGCTTTCCATCACCCTGCGCCGTTCGATCATCCGCTCGCTGCAAGCGCTCGGCGAGGTGAAGAACCGCGCGGCCGTGATCGAGGTGGCTGCGAACTGCGAGGAGCGCCGGCAGACGGAGTTTCTCGACCAGGCGCTCATGCTTCTTGCCCGACGCCAGCAATCCGGGAAAGCCGCCTACTCGGCGCTGGAAGTCGTCGGCCGCCTGCCCTGCGCGGTGGATGCCACCGGCGTGCTTCAGGTAGCCGCACCCGTCGATTTCCTGAGTTGGACTCCGGACGTCGCCGAGTTCGCCCGCCGCGACGACCTTGTCGGCCGCAAGCCCGCGCTTCTGTTAGGCGGCGGGGCGAGCGAGCTCACCCGCACCGAGCTCGGCGCTCTCGGCTGGACCCTCGCCACGCCGTGAGCGGCGGGCGGGTTCAGTCTTTCACCTCGGCCTGGTAGTCGCCGAGCGCCCACTGGGTTCCTGCCAGGTAGTGGCCGAGTACCTTGGGATTCCAGTAGATCTCGTGGTTGTGGCCGAGCGAGCAATAGAACACGCGGCCCTTTTCCCAGTGCCTCGCCCATGCCACGCCGAAGTCGTTGTCCGTGCGCTTGATGCCCTTGACCGTCATGTCGGTTTTTTCGGTGTCCAGACGCAGCAGCATGTGGACTGCTTTTGAATCGTAAGGCTCCTTGAGTTGATAGATCTCCTCGGGGAACTCGACGTTCTCACCATTGAACATCGCGACGAGCGGATGCTTTTCCTGGCCGGGCTCCACCTTGATGCTGACCATCTTGTTGGCTCCCCATGGGTGGCCGTCGAAGCAGCCGTTGATCATTTTACCGTATTCGGGCCAATCGTAGAAGGTGTCGGTGGCGGCGTGGATGCCGATGAATCCGCCACCGGATTTCACGAAGTCCATGAGGTTCGCCTTGATCCGGAGTTCCCGCTCGGTGGCGGCTTTTTGGTCGGCCTCGGACATCGCCTTGAACTCGGTGGCCTTGGGCGAAAAGACGTTCATCGTCGTGCTGAGGAAGCAGACCGCGTCGAATTTCTTGAGGGCGTCGGCCTCGAAATTCGCCAGATCGTCGCTGATGACCGTCTCGAAGGCTCCGGTTTTTTTGCCCATTTCAGCGAAGGCGAGCTTGCCGGTGGCGATCGACGCGTGGCGGAAGCCGTTGGTTTTCGAGAAGACGAGCAGGGTGCGGGCTTTCTTGGGCTTCGCGAAGGGTTTTTCGGGAAGAGCGGCGGAGATTTTTTCGAGGGCGCCGGGAGGGGCTTGTTCGCCTGCGGGATTTTGCGCCACGACGAACAACGCCAGCGCGGCGACCAAACTGCATGGGATGAGTGCTTTCATGATTTGATGAAGTCAGGACGGAGTCCCTATGAAATTCGGTTACCGGGCAATCTCGAAATTTCTTCCAAATGATGATTCGGCGGCGCTTGGCGAGATTCAGGGTTGAGTCTTCATCGGGATTCCGCGAAAACCCCTGCGGATGAGAATTTTGGTAGTTGGCAAAGGCGGGCGCGAACACGCGCTGGTAAGGGCTCTGGCGGAATCGCCGGGCAGTCCCGAGTTGTTCTGTTTTCCCGGCAGCGACGCGATTTTCGAA
>JBFZFJ010000416.1:0-15322 GCA_041306405.1 Verrucomicrobiales bacterium
CTAGTTACACCACCATACCACGATGAAGAACCAAAAACACACTCCTTGGGCGCTCGCCATCATGCACCTCGTTTGGCTGTCCTCCGCTGATGCGGCGGTGACGTTTGCCAATTCATCCAGCTCCACCGTTCTGGACTACACCGGGCAGACCAGCAGCACGGACTTGATCAATGCCGGCCAGTCCACGCTTTCGTCGGCCACGGTTTCAGCGACCTCCTATGACGTATTTCCGGGCACCGCCATCAACGATGGCAACTACTCGAACACCAATGCCGACAACACGTTTTTCGCGGTGGCAACCGGGGCTTTCCCGGCTACGGCCACCTACAATCTGAACGTCACGGTGAATGTTCTGGGTTACGACCTCACCTCGATCAAATCCTTCATGGGTTGGGCGACCGTCTCGGCGGCCCAGGCCAACCAGACCTACACCATCGAGGTCAGCACCGTCGGATCGGCATCCTACACCTCTCTGGCCACGGTTTCCTACAAACCCTTCAACGACACCAACAGCCCCACCGCTTATGAGACCTTTGTCACCGTCAGCGACACGGGCGGAGTGCTCGCCACCGGGGTGGACAGCATCCGCTTCACCTTCACCGATCCAATCGGGGTCAACGGGGTTACGCCTGACAGCGGCACGACTGAAGGCACCCTCATCCGCGAAATCGATGTTTTCGGAGTACCCACCACAGGGACTCCGGTCACTCCAACGAAACTGGCGGTGACCGCGGCCAACGGCGGACTCAATCCCACCGCGGGCGCGGCCTTCGGTGTATCCGTGCAGGCGCAGGACGCGGGCGGCACGCCGGGGAATGTGACGGCGGACACGGCGGTGAGCCTCAGCCTCCAGACCGGCACCGGCTCCCTGGCCGGAACGCTGAACGGTACCATCGCCGCAGGCACCCATTCGGTCACGATCAGCGGAGTCACCTACAATCAGGCTGAAGCCGGTGTGGTGCTGACCGCAACGCGGACCAGCGGCGACACCTTGACGGCGGCGGACAGCGCGCCCTTCACGGTCGATGCGCTGGCTGCATCCATCGTGACGATCAGCGGCCCGACCTCCCGCCACATCGTCCAGCGATCTTCCGGAAATACCGGCAACCTCGGCATCTCAGGCACATACACCGGTGCGCCGGAGCGCATCGATGCGCGGGCGGTGGTGATGGGTGGAGCCGGAAATTCCGGCACCAGCACCGATTGGCAGACCATTCAAACCAGTCCCGGCGGCGGAAGTTTCACCGGCACTCTATCGGATGTCGCCGCCGGAGGTTGGTATCAGTTGGAGGTCCGTGCCATCACCGCAGGATCGCCAGGTCCGGTGGCCACGCTGGCAAAAGTCGGCGTCGGCGACATCTATCTCACCGCCGGGCAATCGAATTCCGCCAATTTCGGCGGACCGGCTTACACGCCCGCCGATGACCGCGTGTCCACCCGCACCTCCGTCAGCGCGGCTTCCTGGCGTCAAGGATACGATCCGCAGCCTCTGGCGGGAGGCGCCGGAGGTTCGGTCTGGTCGCGACTCGGCGACCAACTCGCCGCAGCGGATGACATTCCCATCGGCTTCATCTGCGTGGGCGTGGGTGGCACTGAGGTCAGCCAGTGGGTTCCGGGCACCGCGAATTATGACAACCTGCTCAAGCCCGCGCTTCAATCGTTAGGTGCGTCCGGCTGCCGCGCCGTGTTGTGGCATCAGGGGGAATCCGACTCCCTTGCCAGCGTCACCGCCATCACCCACGCCGCACGGCTGAATTCGATGATCACACAAAGCCGGACGGATGCAGGCTGGGCCGTGCCGTGGTATCTGGCCGAGGCCTCATTTCACCCCGGCTCGAATCTGACCCAGGAAGAACCGGTTTGCGCCGGCCAGCGCCTGGCTGTGTTTGGACATGCGAAGGTGTTCCTCGGTCCCACTACCGACGCCTTCCATCTGGAGGATGCCGCAGGCGGCAAGTTGAGCGACTCGGTCCACTTCAATGCCGCCGGATTGTTGGATCACGCCACGCAATGGCGTGACATTCTGCGCGGGACCACCACCGCGACTCCGCGCAATGGCGACTTCGAAGACAACCGCGACCCCGCCACCACCGGTCTCACCGCGCTCGCGGATGGTGCCAGCCATGTCGTTGATCTATCAAACCTCGATTCACCATCGGTGCTCGGCTGGCGCATCCTCACTGCGGACGGACTCAACGCCGCCGCCGGAAACAACGGCTTCCACAATCCCACCACTGGCACCTATGCCGCCGCGATTGACACCATCAACGGAGGCGTGCTGCCCCATATGGACGGGTGCCATGTTGCGGTCCTTGATGGTGGCATCGCAAACAATTGCTTCCTGCACACGACCCGTGCGACACTCGAGCCCAACACCCGCTACACCCTGACCGTCGCCCTTGGCGTGAGAGATATCGCAAGCACTTTCGGCAACTCGCGTCTCGACATTCTGGCGGACGGAATCGTCGTTGCCACTGCGACCTATGATAAATCCGCTCTTGACGCACTCCATGGCGGCGATGCCTCCGGCAGTTTCAACGACGCCACCCTCAGCTACGTGACCGGAGCCTCCGTCACTCCGAATCAATCGCTCGCGCTCCGCATCGCCAAAGTCGGAGGAGTTTCGACCGTGCTCGATTTTGACAATGTCCGCTTCACCGTCACACCGGCTATGAAGCCTTTCAGATGAGTTACTGGGGCAGCACCACACATCCCGACTCCTCCCGATCCCTGGATCCCGACAACGACGGACTCACCAACCAACAGGAGTTCGCCTTCGGTCTCAGTCCCATCTCGGGTTCGTCGGTCAATCCGGTTCTCATGCCCTTGAACAAAACCACCGGCCAGTTCAGCAATCAACGGCTTGCCGCGAGCGGCCTGACCTACAGAATCCTGACTTCCACCACCCTTGCCGCCGGTAGCTGGACGGAGGATGTGGATGCCACCAACAACCAAGCCGCGGGTCCAACCGACGGCAATGGCAATCAAACCGTGGTGGTCACACTGAGCGGAGCGCCGCTCACGGAGCCGAAACGATTCGTGCGGGTTGCCGCCGACTAACACCGTTTCCGCAGGGAACCCCGGAGTCTTCGAACGCGCCGCGGCCACAAGGCCACGCGCCATTTCGTCAATCACTTGATCGCATCTTCGTGATTTCGGATTTCGACGCAATATCTTGGATAAATGCTTCTTAATATGGTTTTCCAACCCGTGAATTGACGCAAAATACAGGTGCGCAATTCTTGTTTGGCCGGAAAAATGGGGCAGGCTGCGGGAAGTTTCGATTCCCATTCATCGGACACTGGCGAGTCGCGATTTAGACCCATGAAATCGGTTCTTTCATCATCAATCAGGAAATCAATGCGTCCTCCACTCCACACCGCCCTCGCCGTCATGCTGGCAACTGCCTCCGTGGTTTCACCCCAAAAGCAAATTCCTGCTATCTCCGGTAAAAATATTTTCGGCAGGCCGAAATGACCATTTCACCTCGGAAAAGCTAACAGACGCCTTGCTTTCAAGGATTTTTTATAACCCGCCGGATACTGATGAAACCGAGTATTGGTGGGGATTTCCGGCCGAGTTTCTTAGAAAAGCAAAGTTTCAAGATCGACAAGACTATCAAAGATTCATAGCTTCTTAGAAGGGTCCATATCCAATTTATCCGTCGTTCATTGCTATTGATCAACGACTTATGAATAGTTTGTGTATCTGGAAATGAATTACGGGAACTGCCTGCCACTGGGATCGATCGAAGCGGTTCGCCCGGTTTTCATGATCGTGATGGGGATTTTCCTGATGATCATCGCGTGGCGGCTGTGCAAGTACACGGAAGGCTGGACCGCCCTGTTGATCGCGGCCGGAGCGCTCTTGCTCGGTTTCGGCTACGCCGTGATGCTGCCGCTCTACGACGCGGGAATCATCGAGCGCTTCTCGCCGGCGGGCCGTTACCACGGCAGCGCCGCCACCGCCGTCGCCTGGCATTCCGTGAAATTGGTCGCGATGAACAGCGGCTGGCTGCTTTTCGGACTCGGCCTGGCCATGCACGCCAAGGTTTTCGCCGCTCCTTCCCCACGCCGGACAACCACCTCCCCCGCCCTCTTCCCGCATGAATCTGTTGCTTGAAATCGTCTTTGAAAACGGCCTGTTGCTCGATGCATTCGGCATCATTGGCCTGGGCCTGCTCGGCCTCGCCACCGTCAGACTCGCCCGCCGCTACCAATCCTGGGGCGGCACGATGATGGCGTTCGGGGCGATTTCCCTGCTGGTCGCGCGGCTGTATCTCCTGCTGTCGCCACATTTCCTCAATAACGACGTCCTCGCCACCATCGGTCCGGCCGGGATCAGCCTGACTTACGCGCTGCCTCCGCTGCTGCTCACCTTCGGCCTCGCCGGAATCGTCTGGGGGCTGTGGGGCCATGAGCGCTGGCTGAACGAGGAAACCCGCTGAAAGGAGGAATCCGCTAGAAATTTCGCATGGCCGAAAGGTGGCATCGGTGCTACCTGTCCTGCGGATGTTTGAAGTCAGAGAAAAGCCGGACATGATCGAGCGCGCCTTGCTGGTGCGCTTCTATTTCGAGACCAACGAGGCCACCGAGGCGGAATCCCTGCTCGAGGAGCTCGGCGAACTCGTCAAAACCCTCGGCGTGGAAGTCGTCGAGTCGGTGCTCTGCCGCAGCCGCGAGAAGCACAAGAAATTCCTCTGCGGCACCGGCAAAGCCGCCGAAATGGTCGAGCTCGCCCGCGCCCACGAGTGCGACGTCATCGTCATCGACAACGGCCTCGCGCCCTCCCAACAGCGCGAGTGGGAAAACTCGCCGACCTCTGCGTGATCGACCGCGAGGAGGTCATCCTCGATATTTTCGCCAAGCGCGCGCAAACCAAAGAAGCCCGCCTTCAGGTCGAGCTCGCCCGCATGCAATACGCGCTCCCCCGCCTCGCCCGGATGTGGGGCCACCTCGACCGCGAATCCGCCGGCTCCGGGGGCGGCGCGGGCGGCGGCGCGTCCCGCGGCATGGGCGAAAAACAGATCGAGGTGGACCGCCGCCTCGCCTATCAGGTCATCGACCGCGCCAAGCGCGAAATCGAAGTCGTCCGCAAGCAGCGCAAGACCCAGCGCAAGGAGCGCGAGAAATTCGAAACGCCCCACGCCGCCATCGTCGGCTACACCAACGCCGGGAAATCCACCCTGCTCAACATCCTCAGCGGTGCCGACGTGATGGCCAAGGACATGCTCTTCGCCACCCTCGACACCACCACCCGCCGCATCGAGCTGCCGGACGGCCAACCGCTCCTCATCACCGACACCGTCGGCTTCGTTAGGAATCTTCCCCACCGTCTCATCGAGGCGTTCAAGGCCACGCTCGAAGAAGCCGCCCTCGCGGATTTCCTCATCCACGTTCTGGACGCCACCTCGCCGGAAATCGACCGGCTCCACGACACCACGCTCGAAGTCCTCGCAGAGCTCGGTGCCGGAGACAAGCCCACCATCACAGTTCTTAACAAGATCGACCGCGTCACCGATCCCTTCGAACTCATCGCGCTGGACAAGAAATACCCCGGAGCCCTCCACGCCTCCGCCGTCACCGGACTCGGTTTGGAGGAACTTCTCAAAATTTGCAGCCAAGTCCTCGCCGACCGCGTCCGCCACCAGGAATACCGCATTCCCCAAAAACGCGCCGACCTCGTCAGCCTGCTTCACCGCGAGGCCAAAGTCCTCTCCACTGACTACGAGGGCGACGACATCCTCGTCAGCGCCGTCGTGCCCGCCGCCATTGCCGGGCGACTTGAATCCTTCGCCGCCATTCCCGCCTAATTTCCATCAAATTTTGTTCCATGTTCCGCTTCGTTCTTCCGACCTTCATCGCGCTCACCACGCTCGTTCCAGCCCAACAAACCCCACCGACCGCGCGCCCGGTCCTCCGCGCCCTGCCGCTCGGCGGCGACGACGACCTGAATTCCCAACCGCCCCCCACGGCCGATCCGGTGGTGCCCGCCGCGGCACCCGTCCTCGTTAGACCCGCGCATCCGATCGCGCAGGCTACCCCCATCGAAACCGTTTCCACTCCCTCGCCGCTGGAGCTGAAACCCATCGGCGACGATGCCGTGCGCCTCCAGATTTTCCTCGATGAGGGGAAATTCGGCCCCGGCGTGATCGACGGCAGACCCGGTCAATTCACCGAACTCGCCGTGCAATCCTGGAACGAGGTCAACGGCTATCCAATTTCCGACTGGGTCGCCGTCAACACCGCCGCCCGCAAAGCCGTCCCGAACCCGCTCGCCATCGCCATCGTCCCCGACATCTCGACCGCCTGGGTTGACACGTCCCTGCCGACGAAGAAAGCCCTGCAAGCCACCCGCAAACGCATGAGCTACCGCAGCCACGCCGAGTTCATGGCCGAGCGCTACCACACCGACATCCCCTACCTCAACGACCTCAACGGCAGTTCAAAAATCAACAACCTCAAGCCACGCGACACCATCATCGTGCCGAACGTGCGCCCCTTCATCATCGAAAGCCTAACCGGGACCGGCTACAAAACCGACGAAACCATGAGCCAGCGCCACGCCGTCGTGGACACCAAGATCAACCAGGTTCGCGTCTTCGAAGCGGCGCCCGCCGCCCTCGTCGTCGCCGAGCCCGGCGCCACCACCATCTCCACGGCCACCCGCCCTAACCGCGGCCTCATCGCCTCGTTTCCCATCACTCCGGGAAAACCCCAGTTCATCAAATTCGGCACCTGGGAAGTCAGGAATTCCGTCGAACTCCCGCACTGGCGCTATGACCAGAAACTCCTCGATACCGGAAAACGCAGCGCCGACTCCGAGGCGCTCAACATCCCGCCCGGCCCCAACAGCCCGGTCGGCATCTTCTGGTGCGGCCTCAGCAAGCCCGGCATCGGCCTCCACGGCACCTCCGATCCGGAGACCATCGGCCGCGCCCGCAGCTCCGGCTGCATCCGCCTCGCCAATTGGGACGCCATCCGCCTCCCCACGCTCATCCGCCCCGGCACCACGGTGGAAATCCGCTAGCATTACGAACGATCAGTTGGCGGGGATGTCCTTGAAGTCCTCGGGGAGCTTCGCGATCAGATAGGCGGTGACTTCGGCGATCTGCTTGGGATTGAGCGTCTGGCCCCAGGCTTGCATCTTCGCGCCGTTGTGGCCGGTGCTTTCCGGCGGCGAACCTTCGTTGATGAGCTTGAAGATCTGCATCGGCTTGCCGCCGAATTTCCACTGGCGGTCGTTGAGCGCGAGGCCCGGAAGCGGAATCTTGTTAGCACCGACGGCCATGGTGGCACTGAAGTCGGCGGCGTGGCAGGCGGAGCAGTTGGTGAGGTAGGTCGCTTCGCCAGCGCTGACGAGTGCGGCGTCGGTGGCCCACTGGTGAACGAGTTTCGAGTCGTCGAGGGTGGAGAGGGTTTTTTCAAGTTCGACCATTTTCGCCGCCTGGATGGCGGCGATTTTCTCGCGGATGATCTGTTGATCGTTCTTCATGAAGTCGGTGTGATAGTAAGCCACCCAGTAAACGACGAAGAATACGACGGCACCGTAAAAGGTGAAGAGCCACCAGTTCGGCAGTTTCTGGTCGTATTCCTGGATGCCGTCGTATTCGTGTTCACGAAGGATGATCTCGCCTTTTTCTTTGGCGAAGTGGCCGCGTTTGGGTTCCTGACTCATAGGGATTTTGGATGTTCAGAGTTCTCTTCAAGTGGCAGCGAGGCGAGGCGTTTGCGCTCGCCCTTCTCGATTCTCAGCGCGCGGATCGTCACCACGGTGAATACTCCGGCGATGAGGACGAATGAAATGATCGGCACGTAGGTGGCCCACTCTTCGACGAGGATGCGTTGGAACATGGCGCTGATCGATCAGGGGTTTTTCCGGTGGCTGTCCGGATTCAGGTTCGACGGCTTGGCGGGCTGGTCCTTGACGACTTCGCGGTAGGTGCCGAGTTTCTGCATGTAGGCGATGAGCGCGACGACCTCGGTCTTGGCGAGGTGGTTGCGCAGGGCGTCGCCCTGGAGCTCGGGCTTGTCGGGCAGATAGACCTTGGCGGCGACGAGCGAGGCGGCGATTTCCTGGGACTGGCTTTCGGCGAGGTCGCGGATTTCATGCTGACTCATGGCGGGCCACGGGACGCCGAGGCGGGATTGGGCGGCGATTTTCGCGGGCAGGGATTTCACGTCGGCGGTCTTTTCAAACAGCCACGGATAGGGAGGCATGTTCGAGCCGGGCGAGGTCTGGCGGGGATTGAGGAAATGGTTGAAGTGCCAGTCGTTGCCGCGCTTGCCGGAGCGCATGTATTTGTAGGAGCTGCCGTCGGGATATTTTGCGATGTCGCCGCCTTCGCGGGCGAGGTCGGGGCCGGTGCGCTTGGAACCCCACTGATAGGGATGGTCGAAGAGCGACTCGCCGAGATGGGAGTAGTCATCCGCCTTTCCGGAGCGGCCGTAGCGCATGACGTCGGGCACGAGCGTGCGGATCATCTGTGAGTGGCAGTTGTAGCAACCCTCGGAGACATACAAATCGCGGCCGACGAGTTCGAGCGGGGTGTAAAGTTCTTGGAGGCGGCCTTCGATGTTTTTCTCCCGGTTGACGATGAGCGAGGGGATGATCTGCACCGAGCCGCCGATGGCCACGGCGATGAAGACGAGCAGCGAGAACGGCAGGTAGTTCTCGACGATGCGCTCGTGCCAGTTCGTCCACTTTTCCTTGGAGGCCTTGAACGCATAAAAGGCCTTGATCCCGAGCAGGATGGCGACAGCAAGCGCCGCCTTGTCCGCGTGGGGTGGGAGGAAAAACCAGAGGATGACGAAGGCCATGCCAAGGAAAATGTAGGCGAGCGGATCGTTGAACAGCGCCTCGCCCCACGACATGTTGTCCTTCTTCGGGCGCTCGAGAATCGCGACCTGGACCGTCTCGTCATGGGCTTTTCCGGAACGGGCGGTTTTCCAGATGTTATAGGCGCAGAGCAGGAAGCCGACCAGATAGAGAGTGCCGCCAAAGGAGCGGAGGATGTAGAAAATCTGGATGCTTTCGAGAGTTTCCATGAACTCGTATTTCAGGGTGGTGCCACCCGCGTCCACCTGGCCGAGCATGAGTCCCTGCATGATGCCGGCGGCCCACATGGCGGCGACATAGATGAGGATGCCGACGGTGCCGATCCAGAAGTGCATGTTGGCGAGGGCCTTGGACCAGAGTTCCGTTTTCCAGAGGCGCGGGGCCAGCCAGTAGAACATGCCGGCGGCCATGAAGCCGTTCCAGCCGAGCGCGGCGGAGTGGACGTGGCCGATGCCCCAGTCGGTGTAGTGCGAAAGCGCGTTGACCGCGCGGATCGAGAGCAGCGGGCCCTCGAAGGTGGCCATGCCGTAGAAGGTGATGCCTGCGGCGAAAAACTTGATGACCGGATCGGTGCGCAGCTTGTCCCAGGCACCGCGGAGGGTGAGCAGCCCGTTGAGCATGCCGCCCCATGAAGGCGCCCATAACATCAGGGAGAATAGCGTGCCGAGCAGTTGCAGCCACTTGGGCAGGGACGTGTTGAGAAGGTGGTGGGGACCGGCCCAGATGTAGATGAAAACGAGCGACCAGAAGTGGATGATGGACAGCCGGTAGGAGTAAACCGGGCGGTTCGCGGCCTTCGGCAGGAAGTAATACATGATGCCGAGGATCGGCGTGGTGAGGAAGAAGGCGACGGCGTTGTGGCCGTACCACCACTGCACGAGTCCGTCCTGGAGGCCGCCGAAGATCGGATAGGAATGGGTGAGCGAGGTAGGCAGCGACAGGTGGTTGACGATGTAGAGCATCGCGACCGTGATGATGGTGGCGATGTAGAACCAGAGGGCGACGTAGAGGCTGGGCTCGTTGCGTTTCGCCAGCGTCCAGAAGAAGTTGATGGCGAAAACGACCCAGATCAGGACGACCGCGATGTTGATGGGCCAGATGAGCTCGGCGTATTCCTTGCCGCGGGTGAAGCCCATCAGCAAGGTGATGGCGGCGGCGACGATGATGGATTGCCAGCCCCAGAAATGGATTTTGGAGAGCAGGTCCGAGGCGGTCCTCACCTTGCAAAGCCGCTGGGTGGAATAGTAAATCCCGGCGAACATCATGTTGCCGACGAAGGCGAAGATGACGGCGTTCGTGTGAAGCGGACGGAGCCGGCCGAAGGTGAGGAACGAAATCCCTTCCGCCTTGATGGCGCCGAAGCTGATCATTTCGAGAAATTTCCCGTTCATCTGCCACCACGAGAGCTGGGTGGCGGCAATGACGCCGACGAGCATTCCGATAATGCCCCAGACGAGGGAGGCGATCATGAAGCGGCGGACGGACTTGTCGTCGTAGGTGATGGAGGTGGTCATGGGCAGATGCGATTAGAGAGGGGTTTTCCCGGTCCGGGGAGCTTCGGGATCAAGCGGCAGAAGGGAGTCGCGCTCGGGGCTGGAGCGGCGGGCGCGGCGGATCTCCGCCGCGAAACAAGCAATGAACACTCCTGCTAGACAGGAAGAAATAAGAATCGTGAGGGCGAGAACGTTCATGGGCAAAGACTGGGCTAGAAGAACAGTCGCTGACAAACCGGTCTTAGCCCGGCTTGCGGAAAGCCGCGCATATTTTACGCCGTCTTTTGAGCTGCCGAGGTTCGCAGGTGGTCCCGGTGGAGCCACTCGAGAAACACGTCGCCGATGATGTGGGCGATGCTGCCGGGGTCCATCAGGTCCGGATTGAGAACCAGATGGCACTTCCGGGTGGGGCCGAGGCCATTGCCGATGCCCGCGTGAAACGCTTCCGGCAGATCAAGAGCCTTGGCGGGTGGCGCGACGGAGCGGAAAATCACATGTCCGCGCTGACCTAGGGCGGCGAGCGTTTTCCGGAGACCGCAGGCGCTGTCGGGCGGGCAACTCTGGCAACTCTCGGCCATTCCGAGCAACTGCCGGAGGTCTGGATTTCCCGAGACTTGCTGCACCAGGTCGGAAGTGGCGGAAAGCCAGCGACCGGCGCCATCGTCGTCATACTCGTTCAGGTAAGTGGCGATCTCCTCGATCAAGCGATCGCTGAAAACCGTGGAATCCCCGTGAAGGATGATGGTCCGCGCCGGTGCCGGCTCAGTCGGTTCGGCGAGCAACCATTGATGAAAAGTGGAGAGGGAATTATTGGCAATCATGGGGTCCGGCGAGTTCAGCGTGAACCTGCCAGCACTCGCGGCGTCGCGCTCCGCATCCCGTCTGGAAGGATGCGCGGATTTTCCGCGAGCCGCGAGTCCGAGCCATGGAGTGAAATCAACGTCACCCGCCCATGCCCGGTTAGGAATCCCTGCTTGAAGATACGGCCCGCCGCTTCCATCGTCCGCCGCCTTGCCGCCAAAGCCCTCCACCCCGCAGATCATCACCCGCGACCGGCCATGGACCGCGGGGCTGCGCGCCGCACGCGCGAACGTGGTGCCGGGCTTGATCGTGCAGGCGCTGATGCTCTCCATTGTAATGGCGTATTATTTCTATCCGCCGACGCGTGGTTGGCTTGACGGACTGGCGGCGGTCAAGGCGCGTTGGGGCTATGGCTATTCCGCCCTCAACGCGATCGTCGCCGGCGCGGTCATTCCCGAACTGTTACGGATCTTCCTTTTCCAGCGGGGGGAATTCCGTCGGTCCAACCTTTCCAACTTGCTCTTCACCGCGCCGTTCTGGTGCGTGATGGGGCTCGTCGTGGACTATTTCTATCAGCACCAAGCCGGTTGGTTCGGCGGCCGGGCGACGTTCGTGGTGGTGGCGAAAAAAGTGCTGGTGGACCAGTTTCTCTATAACCCGCTGTTCGCCTGTCCGGTGACGACCTGGCTTTACGATTGGAAATCGCGCGGCTTCAGCTTCCAAGGGACAGGCGTGTTTTTCACTGGCGGGTATTACCGGGATTTCGTGGTACCGACCTTGTTCGCGACGTGGGGCGTGTGGATTCCAGTCGTCTCGATTCTTTACTCACTGCCCTCGATGCTGCAAATCCCGCTGTTCGGATTCGCGCTTTCCTTATGGGTCATGCTCTACACGTGGATGAGCGAGCAGCGGGCGCGGTGAGACATGAGCCGCCGCGGCGCACGACCCGACGCACGGCCCGGCCTAACCGCCGATCAAGCGCGCCACGCCAAGCGCGCCACGCGCGTCAAAGCGCCCTGCCCCATTGCCAGCCGACATTGATCTCCCCTGATCTCCCGCGACCGGAAATTTTCATTGGAAAAAATCCCCGCTTGCAAACCTATCTTATATTTGAGATATAAAATTCATGCCGCTGGCGAAATTGGAAGCGTTTGAGGATTCATCGGTGAAACTTGCGGGGTTCGCGAAGGCTTTGTCGCACCCGGCGCGGATCTGCATTTTGCGATATTTGGCGGGAAAAGGAGAAGTCCCCTGCATGGAAATCGTGGCGGCGCTGCCTCTTTCCCAGCCTGCTTGCTCGCGCCATATCAACGAGTTGCTAAAAACAGGCCTCTTGAAGTCGCGGGTGCGCGGCAGCAATGTGTTCTACCGCCTTGATGAATCGGTCCTGTCGGGATTCTGCCACGCCATGAACGCGGCGCTCCACTCCGCGCCGCGGCCGGGCAACTGATTCCACCAAGAACCACCCCCTCCCTCGAACTCCTTCCTCCCCCGCCAATCAACCTGACCGAACTTCCCAACTCCCATGAAAACCAAGCCTGAAACCCTGTTGATCATCGGCGGAGTGGCCGGTGGCGCCTCCGCCGCCGCACGTGCCCGCCGTCATTCCGAGAGCGCCCACATCATCGTGATCGAGCGAGGGCCGGACGTTTCCTTCGCGAACTGCGGGCTGCCCTATCACATCGGCGGCGAGATTCCGGACCGCGCGGAACTCGCGATCCAGACGCCGGAAAGCCTGCGCGCGCTGCTCAACCTCGACGTCCGCACGCTCACCGAGGCGCTGGCCATCGACCGGAATAACAAAAACGTCCGCGCGCGCTTTCTAGCGGACGGCACCGAATCCGTGATCGCCTACGACAAGCTCATCCTCGCCCCCGGCGCCAGCCCGCTGCGTCCGCCCTTGCCAGGGATCGACAGCCCGCTCGTCCTCACGCTGCGGAATTTGCAGGACATGGACCGGATCAAATCGGCGGCCGCGGCGGTGGATCATGTCGCCATCATCGGCGCGGGCTTCATCGGTTTGGAAATGGCGGAGCAGCTTCATGCGATCGGGAAAAGAGTCAGCGTCATCGAACTCCAGCCGCAGGTGCTGCCCCAGCTGGACGCGGAAATGGTGCGCCCGCTGGAAAACACGCTGCGCGAAAAAGGCGTGGAGCTGATTCTCGGCGATGGCATCAATGGCTTTGAGACGACAGGCCGGGAAGTTTCCGCGAAGCTGAAGTCCGGCAGGACTCTATCCGCCGGACTGGTGATTCTCTCCATCGGCGTGCGTCCGGAAAGCGGGCTGGCGAAGGACGCGGGCATTGAGCTCGGGCCACGCGGGCACATCCGTGTGGACGCTTTCCAAGTCACCACGGACCCGGACATTTACGCGGTCGGCGACGTTTGCGAGACGGCCGATCCCATCCTCGGCAAGCGCACCGCGATCCCGCTCGGCGGACCGGCGAACCGCCAGGGACGCACGGCGGCGGATCACATGTTCCTGGGGGAAAAAGCGCTGCCGTATCCGGGCAGCATCGGCACCGCCATCGTGCGGGTGTTCGATCACGTCGCCGGCATCAGTGGCTATTCGGAAGCCCGGCTCAAGTCGGAAAACGTCTCCTATCAGACTGTCACCGTGAACGGTTCCTCCCACGCCAGCTACTTCCCCGGCGCGGAAACCATCACGCTCAAGCTCCTTTGGTCGCCCGATGACGGCCGCGTGCTCGGCGCACAAGCGAGCGGCAAGGACGGCGTGGACAAGCGGCTCGACGTGATCGCCACCGCCCTGCGCGGCCGCCTGACCATCGACGATCTCGCCCACCTCGAGCTTTCCTACGCGCCGCCCTTCGGCAACGCGAAGGACGTCATCAACGTCGCCGGATTCGCCGCGGGCAACATCCGCGACGGACTGCTCGTGCCGGTCGCCGAGTTGAAAGACACGGGAGCGGGCGCGCAGATCGTGGACGTCCGGCCCGCCGCGACCGCGAAAAAGCAGCCCGTCCCCGGCGCGGTCAACATCCCTCTCGCGCAGCTCCGCGGCCGCCTCGGCGAGCTCGACCGCAGCCAGCCGGTTTTCACCATCTGCCAGATGGGCAAGGCCAGCTACTTCGCCGCGCGGATTCTGGCGAACCACGGCTTCGACGCCCGCAGCATTCTCGGCGGCGCGCATCACCAGCTGTGATTTTTCAGCCTTTGAGCGCGGCGTCGAGCCACGCGATCATTTTCCGGCGATAGGCCCCTTCGTCGTTAGAAAGGGCGGTGCCGTGGCGGCCGGATTTGACTTCGAAAAGGGTTTTCGGCTGGCCGGCGGCCTCGAAGAGTTGGCGGCCTTGACTCACGGGGACGACCTCGTCGTTGCTGCCGTGGACGACGAGCAGCGGGACGGGTGAGAGCTTTTTAACAAAGTCCTTGGGCGCGAGTTCGTCGGTGACGAGGCTGGCTCCGAGTTGGCCGGCGACGATGCGGGCCATCGCGAGATACGAGGCGAAGGCACCGTCGATGACGATGGCGCGCAGCCCCCTAACCGGCGATTCGCCGAGGGCGGTGACGGATTGCGCGCCGCCGAGGCTGTGGCCGTAGGAAACGAGGCGGCTGGTGTCGATGTCGGGGCGCTTGCGGGCGTAGGCGAAGGCGGCTTTGACGTCGTCGATCATGCCGCGGCGGTCCGGAGTTCCGCCGGATTTCCCGAAGCCGCGGTAGTCGTAGATGATGACGTTGTAACTCGCTTCCGCTAGCCAGGCGCAGAAGCCGAGGTGATGGCCGATCGAGCCGGCGTTGCCGTGGGAGAAGACGACGGTGGCTTTGGCGGACTTGGCGGCTTTGCCTTTAGCCGGGATGAACCAGCCGTGGAGAGCCGTGTCGTCGGCGGATTTGAAATTGATAGACTCGAATTTCAGTCCCCATGCGGCGGGGGTGGCCGGCTCGTCGCGGGTGGGGAAATAGAACAGCTGGTTGCCGCCTTTGTTACCGGCCATGCCTTGGGCGAGTTTGGCGAGGTCGTTATTGGGGTCGTTGAGAAGCGCTCGGAGGTCATCCGCTGTGACGGATTCCTGAGCGGGCGCGATGGCGAGCGAGGTGAGCCAGAGACCGAGGATTCGTGCGTGCATGGTGGGTTGAAAGGTGGCGGCGATCACCGGTCGCCGCTAGTGGGAAAATGAATGAATTCGTGGCGACCGGTGATCGCCACGAATTCATTCATTTTCCCACTC
>JBFZFJ010000417.1:0-5820 GCA_041306405.1 Verrucomicrobiales bacterium
CAGCATATCTTTACCGATTTCGAAGAACTGCATGGTGATCGTGCCTTTGCCGACGATCACGCCATCGTCGGCGGTCTGGCCCGCTTCAATGGTCAGTCGGTGGTCGTCATCGGCCACCAGAAGGGCCGCGACACCAAGGAAAACCTCAAGCGCAACTTCGGCAGCGCCCATCCCGAAGGCTACCGCAAAGCCCTGCGTCTGATGAAAACCGCCGAAAAATTCGGCCTGCCGGTCATCACCATGATCGACACGCCGGGCGCCTTTCCCGGGATCGGCGCGGAAGAACGCAACATCGCCGAAGCCATCGCTTTCAACCTCCGCGAAATGATGCTGCTCAAGGTGCCGGTCATCGCCATCGTCCTCGGCGAGGGCGGCTCGGGCGGGGCTCTCGGCATCGGCGTCGCCGACCGGGTGATCATGATGGAGAACGCTTACTACTCGGTCATCAGTCCGGAAGGATGCGCGGCGATTCTTTGGAAACACCGCAAGCACGCTCCCGAGGCCGCTGAAGCCATGAAATTGGTCGCGCCCGATCTCATGAAACTTGGCCTCATCGATGACGTGATCGCCGAGCCCACCGGCGGCGCCCACCACGACCACCAAGCCACGGCCGAAGCCTTCCGCGACAAGGTTCTTTCCCACATCGAGGAGCTGTCAAAACTCTCCACCGAGCAGCTCCTCAACGAGCGCTACACGAAATTCCGCAATTTCGGCGAGTGGCAGGGGAAATAAGCATTTTTTTTAAAACCAAAACATACAACCAAAACAACCAATACCATCATGTCCAACAAACCCCTCAACATCGGTCTGGTCGGAGGAGGCAAGGGTGCCTTCATCGTGAATCCCCATCAGAAAGCCATTCACATGGACGGCACCCGCCGGATCGTCGCAGGTGCGCTTTTCCCTGATCCCGCGATCGCGCTCGAGGAAGCCGCCAACTGGGCCTATCCGATCAAGGGCTATGCGTCCTACGACGAAATGATCGCCGCCAACGCGAGCTTGCCCGACGACGAGAAGCTCGACTACATCCTCATCGTCACGCCTAACTTCGTCCACTTCGATCCAGCGATGAAGGCGATGAAGGCCGGCATCGCGGTGTTCTGTGAGAAGCCGCTTTGCCTCAACCTCACTGAAGCGGACGAGTTGGTGAAAACCTCCCGCGAACTTGGTGTGCCCTTCGCTGTGGCCCACACCTACCTCGGCCACTGGACCACCCGCTTCAGCCGCTACATTGTCGAGAGTGGATTGTTAGGCGACGTCCGCTGGGTGGACAGTTACTACATTCAAGGCTGGCTCGCTTCCAAGCTGGAAGCCACCGGCCAACAGCAGGCCAGCTGGCGCGTCGATCCCAAACGTGCGGGCGGCTCCGGCTGCGGCGGCGATATCGGCACCCACGCCCTCATGCAGTTGCGCTACGTCACCGGCCTCGAAATCACCGAGGTTTCCGCACAAATGGAAACCTTCGTCGAAGGGCGCGCGCTCGACGACCACTTCACCATCTACTGCAAGCTCAGCAATGGCGGCAAGGCGTTGGTCCGCGCCTCGCAGATTTGCATCGGTCACAAGAACGATCTCGGCATCGATGTTTCCGGCACCAAAGGCACCTTGCGTTGGCGCCAGGAGGATCCCGAGCGTCTGACCGTGCATCTGCCCAACCAACCGGACCGGGTCTATTGGCGCGGTGCGGTCACCGCGGGCGACGGCTTCCTGCCGGACGACATCCCTGCCGATCTGATGGCGGAGCCGACGATTCCCGCCGGCCATCCGGAGGCGTTTCACGACGCCTTCGCCCGTCTCCACCGCTGCTTCGAAGCGGACGTCAGGAAATGGAAAGCCGGTGAGAAATTCGCCACCGACGGAAGCAAATACGCCACCGTTGACGACGGATGGATGGGTCTCGCCTTCATCGAAACATGCATCAAGAGCAATGAGAATGACGGCGCGTGGGTCGCCATGCCGAAGTCCGTCTGATCGCACGCATCCGGCGACGCGGCCTGGCGTCGCCGGATGTCAGTTTGATTCGCCGAGCGAAGCCAGGTGGCAGCCCAAGCGCCAGCCGAAAAAATCCGCTGCCACACCGACACGGATCCTGCCGCGTCGCCTCTCATCACCTCCTCCCGCAGCTCCTGCGTGATAGACGGCCACCGCGAACTCCCGCGCCAACACCCCTGCGGAAATCGCCGCCGGGGTGCTCGAGATTTGCAGAATCATCCGCGAAAAGACGCCGGGCGCCCGTCTCATCGTGATGGCCGTATTTCCGCGCGCCGAGTCTTTAGGAAATCCAAAGCTCCAGGAATATTGCGGCGCTTGATCGACGGCTCGCGTTGGCCCTGGCCAGCCAAGCGGGCACCACGTTTCTCGACCTGACTGCGGACATGCTCGGCAAGGAGTGGTCGAGCGCGACTCGACCTGTGCGGCCTACCGGAAATCCGGCGACGTGCGCCGGGCTCGGGATTCCATCCGCCAGCACGCCTGCGGAGGACTCAAGGTGGCGGATGGATGTGGTTCATCATCTGCCGATCGCCCGCAGGACTTTGGGAAATCATTTCACAGAGCGCGTGGGCCATTCGCCGTGGCCTTTATTTGAACCACTCGGCGAGGGGCAACCTGAGATAGAGCATCGACCCTTTTCCCTCGTATGGAACTCCGAGGTGACGGGGACTCGCGACTGCAAGGCAGGAGTAGCCAAAGCACGGGCGTGAATCACAGAGCCGGGCGTCGGAGTCCGGCCAAGTGAGCGCCTGGTCGCGCGAGATTTTCACCGTCTGTGATGACCGATTTTTTCGCGGGAACCTCACGGCTACCCAACCAGCGCTGCACTCCCTACAACCCGGGCTCATCCGCGGGTCCGTCCGTAATTCAGACCGGCCCGACTCCTCAAGACAGCGTTGCCGCCTCATTGCTGCTTCAAGGCGGGTTCAATGTCAACAGCACCTCCGAAGACGCTTGGATCGCCGTGTTGTCCGGCTTGCGCCAAGCGGACATTGAGACTCAGGCGGGAACCGATGGCGGGGTGCCCGGACGCTCGGCGATGCCCCGAGTGCGCCGACCCACCGGCAAAAATATCGACACTCAAGTGATCGCAAGCAGAGAGCAGCGCTGGGAGGGATACCGTTCCCTCAGCGATGCGGAAATCGCCACCCTAGCCAAGGAAATCACCAAGGAAGTGCGCATTCGCGGACCGTTCCTCTCTCTGGCGGATTTCATCAACCGGGGAATCGGCGCGGAATCTGACACCCTCAACTTGAAAGGAGCGCTTCAGGCTGCCATCGACAGGACCGCCGTCAATCAAGCGGCGGACAACGACGGCATCGCGTTGACAAGCGCCCAACTTGGCAGCCGCGGCTTTCGTGGCTTTCATCGGTGTCATTTCGCTCCGCGCGATGGCGGACGACACTCCCGGAGCGGAAATTTCCTTCCGCACCCTGTGTTTCGAACACCGCAACAACGCGACTGCCGTGCTGGCATCCGGAGGTGACGGCGCGAAAATCCCGGTGCCGCTTTACACCAGTGACTTCTCCGATGCCTCAAACAGGCCTTGGTTTTGATTCCAACCGATGGCGAAGACGACATCATTTACCGGATCGTCGCTTTTGAAGACGGCGAGGATGCCTTCCCGATGGGTTCCACCCGCGTCCTGAACTTTTCACCGTTTCCAATCCGACTCAATCTGGCGGGATCCGTGCTTCCGCCAATCAAACCCGGCGGCCAACCGTAGATGCTTTGCTGTGCAGCCGACAGGGCGTCACTCGGTCCGGAAGGCTTTCTCCCAGTCCGGTTGCTTGAAGCCGAGGAGCACCTTGTCCTTGCCGATGAGAAACGGCCGCTTCACCAGATTGCCGTTTTGCGAAAGCAGATCGCAGGCCTCGCTCTGGCTCATCGCCGGCAAACGGTTCTTGAGGCCGAGCGCGCGGTAGTCCATGCCGGACGTGTTGAAAATTTTCCGCAGATCGCCGCCCAAGGCTTTGAGCGCCACCGCCAGCTCGGCAGGGGTGGGCGGGGTTTCACGGATCGCCTTCGCATGATGGAGGATGCCGCGGGCGTCGAGCCATTTGAGCGCGTCGCGGCAGGTGCTGCATTTCTGGTAAACATACACGGTAGGCATGACGCGAGCGTGGCATCCGCTCTCGATCCGCGCAAGGCTGCTCGCTCACTGATGAAATCCCAACTGCTCGCAAACATCCGCGCCGAAGGCATTCAGACACCCACGCCAATGCTCCCACCAGATTTCACGAGGAAGAGGATTTTTTTCCGTTAAAACGTTAAAATGGATTGGTGCTGGTTGATCGGGCGATGTTCCGACATCGCCTGTTTGGAATTGAATTCAAATTGTGCGATTCGCGGCAACTCGAGATCGACAACAACTGGATCGAGAACGGCATCCGCCCCACCGCCATCGGCAAAAAGAACTGGCTCTTCATCGGCGGCGAGGCCACCGGCCAGCGCAGCGCCATCATCTACACCCTCATCGAGTGCGCCCGCCGTAACCGCCGCCGGGACAGATCACGATGGCGGCACCGGTCGCTGTTTCGGGTGCGGGGAGAAAGGCGGTGAGAGTCGGTTTGTCGTCATCCTTGTCGCCGAGGGCGCCGGGCGCGCCTTCCGGCCAGAGGGGCAGGGGAGCGAGCGGCGCGGCATGGAGGGCGGCGGTGAGGAGCGATAGAAAAAGTGGTGTGAGAAGGCCCATGGCGTGGGTGGTTTTTAGGGTGAATCACTTGCCGCCGGACATGTGGCTGAGCAGCTTCTGGTTGAACTCGTCGGCCATGTTGTAGCCGAGGCGGCGGAGCTGCTGGTCGAGCGCGGCGATGGTGACCATCCGCGCGGTGTCGCGGCCGGGGCCGACGGGGACTTCCACGTGGACGACGTGCTGGCCGAGGATCTCGTAGGTTTTCTGTTGGAGCCCGACGCGGTCCACCTCGTTGAGGTCGGCCTGCGGCTTGAGCGTGACGACGAGGTCGAGCCGCTTGTCCGGGCGGATCGAGGCGAGGCCGTAGAGGTTGGCCACGTTGATGATGCCGATGCCGCGGATTTCCATGTAGCCGCGGGAGAGGTCCGGCGAGGTCGCCACCAGTTCGCCGCCGACGTATTTGATGCGGACCATGTCGTCGGCGACGAGCGAGGCGCCGCGCTCTAGCAGGCCGATGGCGGTTTCGGATTTCCCCGAGCCGCTCTTGCCGACGATGAGGACGCCGACGCCGCGCATGTCCACCATGCAGCCGTGCATGGTGACGCTGGGGGCGAATTCATGTTCGAGCCGGATGGTGGCGGCGTTGAGGAAATTCATGGTGACCTGGGAGGTGCCGAGGACCGGGATGCCGTGCTCGAGCGCCACGACGGTCAGGTTGGCGTCGAGCTTGGAGCCGCGCGCCACGACGATGCACGGGATGTCGCGGTCGCACATCCGGCGGAAGCGGTCGACGCGCATCGGCTCGGGGAGTTTTTTCAAATACGAGAGCTCGGAGTTGCCGAGCACCTGCACGCGTTTCTTGGCGAAGTAGGAGAAAAATCCGGCGAGCGCGAGGCCCGGGCGGTTCATGGCCGGCTCGCTGATCAGGCGGTCGAGGCCGACGCGCTCGCCATGCAGCGTCAGTCCGAGCGCGGCGGCATGGGCTTCGAAGAATTTCTCGACGGAAATCGAGGCGACGGTCTTGACGCGGGGAGGCATGGCGGCGACTCAACCAGATCGGACCGCCCACGGCACGCGAAATCCGCCCCCAATCCACGCGGGGGTGTCGGGGCCGGAGCAAAACTAGACAGAGACGGTTCAAAACTAGACACCGGCGACGGAGCAAAACTGGATTTCTGGGGGATTGCGCCGTA
>JBFZFJ010000418.1:0-4810 GCA_041306405.1 Verrucomicrobiales bacterium
GGAAAGATCCGGAGCAGGCCTACCGGGCGCGCGATTTGATCCGGAAAATCCAGCTCCACATCACTCCGGATACCGATCCCGCGGTGATGTCGCTGGTCGAGCGTTACGCGAAAGCCTCGCCTAACGAAAAGGTGGCGCTGTTCGATCAGATGCACAAAAAGCGGGCGTGGCGGCAGATTCTCAAGCTCTACGCGAGCGAGACCAACCCGGAACTCCAGTCGCGGCTCCTGCGGTCGGTGGACGGCGTGGCGTTGATCGCCGCGCGCGAATGCCTGCTGGATGGCGATGCGGCCGCAGCCCGCGAATTTCTCGAAATGGCACCGGCCGATGCGCCAGGCTTGCTCGCGTTGGCCGATTTCCACCGCAGCCAAGGCTCGCTGGAGGCGGAGTTGAAGCGCGCCAAGACCCTCAAGGGCGTGCAGGCGGACGCCTGGCAGCTCGCGCTTTACCGGGCGTCGGGAAATCTGGCCGCCGCCCGGGACGCCGCCTCCGCTGCCGGGGAAACCGGCATTTCCGCGACGCTGTCGGCGCTGCTAGGCGATCCGCTGCCGTGGCTGCGACACCATCAGGCCGGCGGCGCGACTTTGAAATCCTACACGGAGCTCGCGATCAAGCGCTGGCAGGGGAAGACGATCCGCCCGGCGGATCTGGAGCCGCTGACGCACCCGGCCAATTCCCGCAACCGCGACCAGCGCGGGAACGCGGCGAGCGGGTTGTTTCTGCTGGGCGAGGCTCGCTTGGCCGAGAAGGCCTACGCCGCCAACTCGCCGCTCGCGGCGTTTGCCTACTTCGAGTCGCTCGAGCGGATTCCCGAAGCCTTGAAGGCGCTCGGGCTGGACCCTGAAAATCCGGATTACGCGGCGTGGGTCGAAAAGCGCGTCGGGCGTCTTTCGAAAAACGATGCCGCGGATCAAGGCGGCGAATCCGCGGTTGCGAGAGACTTGGTCGTGCTGGCGAATTTCATGGAGCGGCGCGGCTTGCACCGGCAATGCGCCGACGCGTTCCTGAGACCCTTGGCCGCGATGGCGGAGAAAGACGCGGATCTCCTGACGGGATTCCTCGGCCAGCTTTTCGGCGGGAATGCGACGTTAGGTGGCGAATCCCTCGGCGCGCCGCAAGTGGCCAGGCAGGCGGCCATCGCCTGGGCTGGCGACGATGCGGAACGGTGGGCGCAAGTCATCGACGTCGCCTTAGGCGGGCAGGATGAGATGGTCGCCTTGTGGGATTGGCTGGCGGAACTTCAGCCCCGGTCCAGCCGCGCCGAGCGTCTCGACGGGATGTTAGCCCTGTGCGGCATGGGCCGCGATCCGCTGCGGCTCCGCGAGAAATGGCTGGCTCTGGGCTGGGCCGCCGTCCAACAGGCACCGGAGGAAGAGCGCAAACCCCTGCTCGATAAAATGGCCTTCATGGCCGGTCAGAGCCCGGACGTGCGCACCAGTCTCAAACTTTGGGACCAGTTGGATGAAAGCGGCCGGGGCGGGATTTCCTGGCGCGCGCACATCCTCGATCTATCCGCGGCGGAGCGATGGGACGAAGCCGCCGAGTTTTTCCTGAAACAAACCGAGCGGATTGCCAAGATCCGGTTACCCCCCCAGCCGTCCTTGTATGCGTGTGCCGCGGCCTGCCTGCGCAAGGCGGGCCGGGCCGACGAAGCCGCCGCGCTGGATTCGCTCGTCGAAAAGCTCGCCCTCGGAAATGACGCTCTCGAAATCGCCAACGGCTACGCCTATGGCTATGATTACCAGCGGTCCGCCGATTGGCGGGCGCGCGCGGTCCGCCAGAGTGACCCGGCTGCCGAGAACTTCGCAGACGCGCTTGAATTGCACACCGAAATGGCGGTGCAGCAGGGGAATTGGCGGGAAGTGGCTGCCATTTCCGAAGTGCGGGCGCAAATGATGGCCTCGGTCGAGTCCGAGTCGGTCGTCGTCCCGCCGCTGCTCTCTCTCAGGCTGCGGCTCCAGTCGGATTTGGGCCGGGCGCTGATCATGCTCAAGAGCGACCGCGCGGGCGCTCTCGCGATGCTCGGAAACTGCTACCGGATGTTTCCCTGCGACGGCTCCCTCGCGGATGATTTCTTCCCCGCCCTCCGCAAGGCCGGGCTCATCAAGGAACACGACGCGTGGTTCAAGGAATCCTGGGAGCGGATCAACGCCGTCATCCGCCAATTTCCCGCCTCGGACAACACCTGCAACACCGCCGCATGGATCGCCTCCCGCGCCCGGCGGAATCTCGACGCCGCCGAGAAGCTTCTCGAAAAAGCCCTCGCCGCCAATCCCGAGCAGTCGGCCTACCTCGACACCATGGCCGAGATCCAGTTCGCCAGAGGCAACCGCGACAAGGCGCTCGAATGGTCGCAGCGGGCGGTGAACTTCATGCCGCTGGACGTGATGTTGCGCCGCCAGCACGAACGTTTCCGCAGCGGTCCGTTGCCGCGATAAACTTGACACTAGTCCCCGTCTAAGGCGGGATTTGTCCCCCATGGCCAAACTTTCGATCCGCGACCTTGATGTATCCTCCAAAGAAGTCCTCATGCGTGTGGACTTCAATGTCCCTCTCAAAGACGGCGTCATCACCGACGACACCCGCATCCAAGGCGCGGTCCCGTCGATCCGTCAGCTGATCTCCGGCGGTGCCAAGCTCGTTCTCTGCTCCCACCTCGGCCGTCCGAAAGGCGGATTTGAAGCGAAATTCTCGCTCGCTCCCGTCGCCGCCGCCCTTTCCGAAATCCTCGGCCAGCCGGTGAAACTCGCGCCGGATTGCATCGGTGCCGAAGTCGCCGCCCTCCGCGCCGCGCTCCAGCCGGGCGAGGTGCTCATCCTCGAAAACACCCGCTTCTATCCGGAAGAAGAGGCCAACGATTCCGCCTTCGCCGAGAAACTCGCAGGCTCCGCGGAAATTTACGTCAACGACGCGTTCGGCACCGCCCACCGCGCCCACGCCTCCACCGAAGGCGTCACCCATTTCGTCAAGCAAAGCGCCATGGGCCTGCTGATGGAGCGCGAGCTCGAATACCTCGACGGCAAGCTCCAGAACCCGGAAAAACCCTTCCTCGTCATCATGGGGGGCGCGAAGGTTTCCGATAAAATCCAAGTCATCACCGCGCTGATGGAAAAGGCCGACGCCTTCCTCATCGGCGGCGCGATGGCCAACACCTTCCGCAAGGCCCAAGGCTACAAGGTCGGCAACAGCCGCGTCGAGGCCGACAAGCTCGACCTCGCGCTCGACATCCTCGCCAAGGCCGAGGCCAAGGGCGTGCGCTTCCTGCTCCCCGCCGACACCCGCGTCACCCAGGAATTCAAGGAAGGCGCCGAAACGAAAGTCACCGCGCCCTACGAACAAGGCGGCGAAACCCCCGATGGCTGGGAAGGCATCGACATCGGCGACGTCGCCATCGACGAGTTCTGCCAGGAAGTCGCGAAAGCCAAAACCGTCATCTGGAACGGCCCGATGGGCGTCTTCGAAATCGAGAGTTTCGCCAAAGGCACCCGCGCCATCGCCGAGGCCATGGCCAAGAGCGACGCCGTCACCATCGTCGGCGGCGGCGACTCGGTCACCGCGGTCAACCAGTTCGGCCTTGATGACCAAATGACCTTCATTTCCACCGGCGGCGGTGCTTCCCTCGAACTCCTCGAAGGCAAAGTCCTCCCCGGCGTGGCCGCTCTCACCGAAGTCTGATCCTCAACCGCTAACACCCACCCCCAATCGAATGAACCGCAAGCCAATCTTCGCCGCCAACTGGAAAATGAACAAGGGAGCTTCCGAAACGGAAGACTTCATCAAGAGCTTCCTGTCGAAACTCCAGGGTCAGGACTACCCGTGTGAGATCGTCATCGCGCCGCCGTTTGTTTCTCTCCCGAAACTCGCCGACCTGCTCCACACCGCGACCGCCGTCCAGAACGCGCACGCCATCCAGATCGCGGCGCAGAACTGCTCGCAGTTCGACTCCGGCGCTTACACCGGTGAAATCAGCGTGGTGATGCTGCGCGAGTTTTTCGTCCACTACGTCATCCTCGGCCACAGCGAGCGCCGCGCGATCTACGGCGAGACCGATGCGGTCATCAACGCCAAGATCAAGAAGGCCCGCGAGGCGAATTTGAAGCCGATCTTCTGCATCGGCGAGACCCTCGCCGAGCGCGAGGCCGGCAATCTTGAAAGCGTCCTCCGCACCCAGATCACCGGTGGTCTTGATGGCGTTTCCGAGAAGGATCTCGGTGAAACCGTCATCGCCTACGAACCCGTCTGGGCCATCGGCACCGGCGTCACCGCCACCTCCCAGCAGGCCCAGGACGCGCACGCCTTCGTCCGCTCCGTCATCGCCGAACTCTACGGTGCCGACGCCGCCGCCAAGATCCGCATCCAATACGGCGGCAGCGTGAAGCCCAACAACGCCGCCGAGCTCATGGCCTGCCCGGACATCGATGGCGCCCTCATCGGCGGCGCCGCCCTCGAGCCCCAGAGTTTCTGCGAAATCATCCGCAACGGCTCCGCCGCCTAGATCATTTTCATTGCCACTTGTGCCACCAGGAAACTGCCCGGAGTTCGCGCTTCAGCCAATGCCTTTCAGAGTTTTTAACCGCAGATGAACACAGATGAAGAACATAGATAAAGACTGCGTTTTCATCCTCTTCCCGAAGACAAACTGAAGCTTGAGCTCCGGATCCGGCCCTAAGGAGGAGGGACATTCTGTCCCTCGCATTCATTCATCCAGCCGCCCCCGCCCACGCGGAGTCGGCTGTATTTTTTCCACCCCAACCCGCCCGGCTCCCGCCCAAAGGCCAGCAAACCGTCCGCTACACTACGGCACCTACTC
>JBFZFJ010000419.1:0-7203 GCA_041306405.1 Verrucomicrobiales bacterium
GATGGCGGAGAGGGTGGGATTTGAACCCACGGTAGCTGTTACACTACGTCTGATTTCGAATCAGGTGCCATAGACCACTCGACCACCTCTCCTTGAACGGTGCGGGAAATTGAGCGCGCCATCGGGGTTTGTAAAGCTTCCAATTTGAATTTAATCCGGGAAAACGATCGCCCGGTGGCCGTCGATGATGGTCCGGTCGTGGACGTGGAAGCGGATCCCTTTGGCGAGGGCGATCCGCTCGCAGTGGCGACCGAGGCGGACGAGGTCGTTGGGGGTGTGGAAGTGTTGGACGCGGTCCACTTCCTGCTCGATGATGGGGCCGGCGTCGAGGTCGGCGGTGACGTAGTGACAGGTGGCACCGATCAGTTTCACACCGCGCTCGTAGGCTTGTTTGTAGGGGTTCGCGCCGATGAAGGCGGGCAGGAAGCTGTGATGGATGTTGATGACGCGGCCGGCGAAGTCGCGGCAGAAATCATCTGGCAGGATTTGCATGAAACGGGCGAGGACGATAAGTTCGACATCCTGCTCGACGATCATTTCGCGGATGCGCGCGAAGCCGGCCTGGCGGTTTTCGCCGTCCATGTCGATTTCATGAAACGGGATGTCGGCCCGCTCGGCGGTGGGGCGGCAGTTGGGGCGGTTGCCGATGATCGAGGTGATTTCGATGGGCAGTTCGTCGAGTTCGGCGCGCCAGAGGATTTCGTTGAGGCAGTGGTCGGTCTTGGTGACGAGCACGGCGGTTTTCATGCGGTAGGGCAGGCGGCGGAAGTGCCAGTCCGCCTGCAAGGAGCGGCCGAGCGTGCCGAAACCGTCGATGAAATCCTGGACATCGACGTCGAGGTCGGCGGTTTCGATTTCAAGCCGGGCGAAAAACTTGCCGCCGAGCTGGTCGGAAAACTGGGCGAATTCGATGAGGTTGCCGCGATGGCCGGCGACGTAGTTGGCGACCTTGGCGACGATGCCGGGTTGGTCGCGGCAGCTGAGTTTGAGGATTAATCCGGGACGGGACATGCGGAGGGGAGAGTGCGTGAGCGGGGTCCGCGCGTCAATCATCGCTCGCCGTCCATTCCGCGGCGGAGTGCCAGGGCAGGTCGAAGGTGGCTGCGGTTAGTTCGGGTGACGCTTGGATGGCTTCAGCTTGTCTGGAGAGCATCGGTTGGGAATCTGTCGCTGCTGCGGGCGGGGGCAGCGGTCCGGAGGATGCGCCGGGGCGGGATGAGAGGGTCAGCAGGAGCAGCGTGAAGAGCATGGTGGAAAGGACGCCGGCCAGTCCCGCCAGCCACCAGCGGTGGTTACCTTGGTGCGGGGTGCCGATGCCGGACTCCGCGATGAGCGGGGGGCTGGCGCGGCGGACGATGGCGTTGATCACGTGGGGAGGAATTTCAGCGGCCCGTGGCCTTGCTGCTTGGGTGGCGGGCAGTTGCCAACCGGCGAAATCGAGGTCGTCGGCAGCGAGTGCGAGGTCTTCCGGGTAAGCCACGCTCCGCCCGGAGTGGTTGTCGGTGAGCAGGGCCATGACCACCGCTTCATCCACAAATCCTTGTTTTTCCATGGTGCGCGAGCTTGATTCGTCGCTTGGGCGGATGGATGGCAGCGGGCTGAGTCTGAGTGAGTTCATAATCGGCTTGGATTGGTTGATCAATCTGGTATAAAGAAAATCCGGAATGGTCAATTTTTAATGTTTCCAAACTAAATTTCAGGGCACTGGGGAAAGCCGCCCCTCCAGGAAGTGTTAGTCCGGGGCGGTGCTTGGGGTTGCAATCACCGGAATTTGCATCAAGAATTGCTGCAACGACATGCCTTCGAACACTCCCGATGACACATTATTGCTGATCCGCTGTCCGTCCTGCGGCCAGCGGTTCAAGGTGGGAGAGGATTTGCGTGAGCGCACCGTCGAGTGCGGTGGCTGTGAAAACCGCTTCCGGATCAACGACGAAGTCATCGTGCGGGGGCGCAAATTTTACCCGAGTGAGCATAAGAGTCATGAATTGAACCGCTTTCCGCGGATTCCGTTGCCGGGAGGCGAGGCATTGATCGGCATGCAGCCGGTCCGTTACAGCAATATGCCGGATCCCGCGGAGCTCGAGCCCGCGTCGCCTCAGCGAATCATGGCGGGAATCATCGGTGTGGCGGGCATGGTGATGATGGCGCTGCTGCTGATGTTTGGTGCCAGCCGCGGCGGAATGCTGGATGGGATGGTCATTGCAAACCGGCTTCTGATGGCGGGTTTTGTGTGTGTCTTGGGAACTTTGCTGCTCGTTTATGCGAACCCGCGGGCGCGGACGAAAGCGCTGGGCGTGGGGCTGGCTTTGAGCACCGCCCTGCTGCTGGTGCCGTTCTTTTTCAAGACCGGATCGGTGCCGCTTGGCAGCCGGATGGCTGGCGAGCCGGGAAAAAACTCGCCATTGGCAGCGCCCATCCAGCAGCCCGGGGAAGACAGCGCCACCGTGGCTTTGCGAGCCAGGATCGGGACGGCTCCGCTCGTGGCGGAAATCCAGAGGCTGGCCTTGGACGGAAGCGGCAAGCAGGCCGTCGGGCTGTGGTTCAGGGACTTGAGTGAGAGCAACCGCTTTCTGGTGAGGGATTATATTCTCCGGGTCACCGAGGCGGATCCCGCATCGCATTACTATCCGCGGGATGGCGGGGATTATTTGCTGGTCGTCACCGGGATCAGGAAATCACTGCCGGAGCTCGCCGAATTGGCGTCGGCATTGGGGCGGACGGAAAAAATTCATACCGACATCTCGGTGATCGAAGTCCGGGTGGGCAACGACATTTTCATCGAGGGCTCGATCGAAAAGCTGTCGAAAAAGGACGATCCGGCGTTCTATGATTTGAACAAACGGGAGCTCGAAAGCATTGATCTCGACCGAGTCCGGCGCGCGGTGCAGCGGCTGGCGGAAGCCGAGCCGAAAATCTACCGCGCCGACATCAGCCGCAAACTCATTTCGCTGCTGGCTCAGGACGGCTTGGATTTCAAGGGGAACATTTGCAGCGCGCTGGCGGTCTGGTCGGAGCTGCCGGGGCCGGCCAGCGAGGCCGCGCTGATCGTGTTGAAGAAGCTGGTGGCGGAAAACGAAACCATTCCGCCGGAAATCGTCACCCTGATCGTGAAGGAACGAAATACAGGGATTATTCCGATTCTTGACGAACTTTGGTTTAAGAATCCGATGGCATGGGAGTCGCTTTACGCGGATCTCGGCCAACCGATCGAAGACACCGTGCTCGCGCGGTTTCCGGACACCACGGGGACCATCCGCTATTCGGCGGTCCGCATCCTGGGCCGGGTGGGCGAAGCCCGCAGCCTGCCGGTCCTGAAGGCGGCGATGTCGATCAAGGATCCCGAGCTGAAAGTCCTCATCGAGCAGTCCAAGAAATCGATCGCCGCCCGCCTCGCCGAATAAGCCAAGTGGGGTGGCTTGGAAAAACTTCTTATGGCGGATGAGGAAATCGCCTTGCGGTCGGTGACACTTTCCCCAAACCTCCTGAGCCTCTCGTTTCGCGCGAGGCTGGGATAATCCGGGGGGAGAATTCCGGCGGCGTGAGGCGAGGGGTCTTTTCCAAGCAGGGCCCTAACCGGGCTCGGCTGCGGGTGCGTCGAGCAACTGCCGTTCCCAGATGAAGCGGCGGAACAAGACCTTCACCGCCGCGGTGAGCGGGACGGCCAGCAGAGCTCCGACGAAGCCGCCGAGAACCAGCGACCAGAACAGCATCGAGAAAATCACGGTCAGCGGATGCAGCCCCACGGAATCCCCGACGATCTTGGGTGCGGTGAGCAGCGAGTTGATCTGTTGGACGACGACGAAGATCCCGACAACGCATCCGACGTAAGCCCACGGGCTCATCCCGAAAGGCGCGGCTCCCTGCGCGTGGAGCCAAGCGATGATGCAGGCGGGAATCAGGCAGAGAATGTTTCCGATGTAGGGAATGACTCCGAGGATGGCCATGAAGACGCCGATCAAGAGCCCGTATGGCAGTCCGAAAATCGTCAGGGCGATGCCCACCAGGATTCCATCGATCGCGGCCACGATCACCTGGCCGCGGAAGAACGAGACCAGATAGCCGTTGATTTCCTGGAGCGTTTCGACCAGCGACGTCTTGAACCGCGAGGCCTTGAGCGGCACGTAGTCGTGCCAATGGCTCCGGATCGATGCCGAGTCCTTCAGGAAAAAGAACAGATAGACCGGCACCATGATCATGCCGATGAAGAGGCCGAGAAATCCCAGCACCTTGGTGGATCCCGCCGTCAGCCAGGTGCGACCGGTTTTGAAAATCACATCCAGGTTTTCCATGACCATCCGTCCGCCGCGGGTGCGTTCGAAGTAATCCAGAGATTGCGACTTGAGCGCTTTTTCATCCATCGCCACCGGGCGGCCCTGGTCATCGGTTTCTGTCAGAATCCATCCGATCAGGCCGCCCTGGTGGCGGACGCGCAGGTCGCGAAGCGAGCTGGCGAGGGCGGGGGCGAGATGTTCGGAACCGTCTTCGGAAACACTCTTTTCCGGCGTCTTGGTCGTCTTCGCCGGCGCTGAAATCATGTCCCGCAGCGCGCCGCCGCCGCGCTGGATGCCGGGCAGCACGGCGGCGACCAGAAGTGTCGCGCCTATCAGGATCGCGAGGAAAAGCGTGATGACCGCCCACGCGCGGCTGAGTCCGCGGCCTTCCAGGAATCTCACCACCGGATCGAGCACGTAAGCCACGATCCCGGCCACGATCAGCGGGATGAGCACCGGCTGGAGAAATCCAAAGACATAACCGGCCAGCCAGACGAAGCTAACAAGCAGGGCGCCGAGGATCAGGATGGAGACGCCCGTGGCGGCGTTCCACAGGGTTTTCTGCTGAAAGGGTGTCGGGTAGCGCATGATGGGGAAAGTCTCGCGCGCTGTTATGAAGACTGCGGCGCGACTTACCAATTACAAAACATCCTGACTTTCCGACACTGCCGCCGCCTGCTTGGCGATTTTGTCCAGCACCCCGTTGACGAAGCGGCCGGAGTCGGTCGTGCCGAAGCGCTTGGCCAGCTCGATGGCTTCGTTGATCGCCACCTTCGGCGGAGCGGCCGCGTGCAGGATTTCGTAAGTGCCCAGTCTCAGGATCGCCCGGTCCACCGGATCGATCCGCTCCGGGGCGAAGTTCTCGACCACGGCGGCGAGAGTCGCATCAATCCGCTCCTTTTTGCTGAGAATGAAATCGACCAGTTCGTCCGCCTTTTTTTGCAGCGCGAGGATGTCGGCTTTCGAGTCGCGAAGTCGTGCGAGATCCGCTTGTTCGGGAAATTTCTCGGGCTCCTCGACCATCCGCAGTCGATCGGAAATCCGCTGCAAGCGGCGGATTGTCGCGGCCACCGCCTCCATCTGTCCGCGCAGGGCGGGGAAGTCTTCCATGCCTTCAAGAAACCGGCGGCGCGCGGCGGCGAGGTCGCGGTCGATTTTGAAAAGGACCTGCAGCGCGTCGCCGAAACTTTCCGCCACCGATGCGTCATCGTCGTCTTTCGGCAGGCGTTCGAGCTTCGCAAACGAAGTGCTCCACCCCGACTCGAGCTCTGCGATCCGCTTGAGATCGATTTTCAAACTCTCCGCCTGGGGCCATGCGGCAAGCAGCGTGCTCGCCAGCGACTGGCGCTCGACGAACTCGGCCAAGCGTCCTTCCCGCCCGTGGGCGAGGTGGTGGACCGTGCGGAACGTCGCGAGCTGAAGACTGCGGCGATCCGATTCCGTGACGAAATCCCAGAACGGGCCGCGCAGTGCGGCGGGATCGGCGCCGCCTTCAAGATCCGCGCAGTAAAGAAACTGGACGACCGCCTCGCGGATGTGGCGGCGGCTAGGCATTGCGATGCTTTGAATGGGTGGGGTTGCGGGGCATGGATCGGTCGAGTTCCTGGAAAATATCTATCATCGACGCCGCTGCCCGAGCCGCTTCCTTGCCGCGGTTGAGCTGCGCGCCGATGCAGCGTGCGTAGGCCTGCTTCTCGTCTTCCACCAGCAAAACCTCGTGAATCACCGGCCGCAGCGATTTGACGGCGAGCTGCTGGAGCGCGTCCGTCACCGACCTGGCGACCAAGTCGGCGTGTTCGGTCGCACCGCGGATGATCAGGCCGAGCGCGATGACACAGGCCGGCGGATCGCGGTCGAGCAGGGTGGCGACCATCACCGGAATTTCAAAAGCACCGGGCACGCGGATCAGATCGACGCGGCCTTGCGGCACCAGTTCGCCGAGCTCTTCGATCGCGTTTTCCACCAGCGCGTCCGTGAATTGCTCGTTGTATTTCGAGGCAACGATACAGACCCGGACTTTGGGTCCGATCATCCGGGGTTTGGGCGGAAACGCTGTCGACATGCGCGGGGTATGGCGGTGTATGGCGGAAAAGTCAACCGACAGGCATGGAGTTTCATCGATGAAGCGAATTTCGCTTGGCGGATAGGTCGGGCGAACGAAGATCGGCTCATGCTTTCATTCCACGAGGCGCTGGAACTTCTCTTGAAATGCCCGCCGTTGATGGCGGCCGAGCGCTGCCGTTTGGCGGACGCGACCGGGCGGGTGCTGCGGGAAAGCGTGGCCGCAGACCGCGCGGTCCCCGCGTTCGACCGGGTGATGATGGACGGCTACGCGCTGCGTTTCGCGGACTGGCAGGCGGGTCACCGCTCGTTCCGGGTGAGCGGGTCCGCGCCGGCGGGGCACGCGGCGGTCTCGCTTTCGGCGGAAATCGGCAGCTGCGTGGAAGTGATGACCGGCGCGCCCTGCCCATCAGGAGCCGACTGCATCGTGCCGGTGGAGGAGGTGGTCGGCGGTGATCCGGGCTGCGTGAAATTTTCAGAAGCTGCCGCTCCGGTCGCGGGGCGTTTCATCCATAGGGCCGGCAGCGATGCCGCGGCGGGACAAATTTTATTGGAGTCCGGCGTCTTGCTCGGCTCGCGGGAAATCGGCGTCGCCGCTTCCTGCGGCGCGGCCTGGCTCGAAGTTTCACGCGTCCCGGAAATCGCGGTGATCGCGACCGGCGACGAGCTTGTCGGAGTGGACGAGTTTCCCGCTCCCCATCAGATCCGCCAGTCCAACGCCCACTCGCTCGCCGCCGCGCTGAGACTCGGCGGCTATCCGCCGCGGCACGTCGGGGTCTTGAACGACGATATTTCCGCAGCCCGGCCGGTCATCGAAGAACTTCTCGCCGCGCACGACTGGCTGGTCCTAACGGGGGCTGTCTCAAAG
>JBFZFJ010000420.1:0-3108 GCA_041306405.1 Verrucomicrobiales bacterium
CCTAACGATCACGCCGCCGCGCACCGCATACGCGCCTATGTCGAACATCCGGAAGTAGAGCGCGTCGTGGGGCGCGCCGGATTTCTCGCCGGTGAGGAAAGGCATCAGGTTCACGCCGTCCAGCGGGCGGGCGGGATCAAGCGGGGCCTTGGCAGCGCTGCGATGGTGGCGAGGATGTCGAGCGAAATGACCGGGTGTTGATAGACGAGTCCTTTGGGAATCCTGCCAGGCCACTGGGCGGCGAAGGGCACGCGGATTCCGCCTTCCGTCAGGCTGCCTTTGCCGCCGCGCAGCGGACGGTTGTCGGAGGCGTTGTCCGACGTCGGGCCGCCATTGTCTGATAGGAAGACCATCATGGTGTTTTCCTCGATGCCAAGTTCGCGCAGTTTGGCGAGCACCTCGCCGACTCCGTCATCCACGGCGCTGACCATCGCGGCGTAGGTGCGGCGTTTCCCGTCCTTGATGTCCTTGAAGCGCGCGAGGTATTTCTCGGAAGCCTGAAGCGGCGAGTGCGGGGCGTTGTAAGCCAGATAGAGGAAGAAGGGCTCCGCCTTGTGCCGCCCGATGAAGCTCACCGCCTCATCGGAGAATTCATCGGTCAGGTATTGGGTGGTCTTGACCGGCGTATGATCGCGCATGATCCAGAGCTTGTAGCTGTCGCTCTCGTTCCTCGCCGCGTCGGTGTTTTGCAGGGTGAGTTCCTCGGGGAAATAGCGGTGGCCGCCGCCGTTGTCGGAGAGGAAGACGACCAGCGTGTTGGAGTCCTTGTCCTCGGTCTTCAGCCAATCCAGCACGCGTCCGACGCCACAGTCCAGGGCTCGGATCATCGCGGCGTAGGTCCGCCGGTTTTTGTCTTCGATGTGGGAGTATGCTTTCAAGTCCTCTTCGGTCGCCTCCATCGGGGTGTGCGGGGCATTGTAGGAGAGGTAGAGGAAAAACGGCTTATCGTCTTTCGCGCCCATCCAGCGGATGGCTTCATCGGTGAAGAAGTCGGTGAGATAGGAACTCGGAAATTTCGTCACCGGCTTTCCGTTGCGTTGGATTTGATTTTTCCCCGTGCCCGGGAAATACGTGTGGCCGCCGCTGAGCATGCCGCAGAACTCATCGAATCCGCGTTGGTTCGGGTGGAAGATCCCGCCGTCGCCGAGATGCCATTTGCCGATCAAGCCGGTGCGATAGCCGGCGGCTTTCAGGTGGTTCGCAAGCGTGTGTTCGCCGGTTGGCCGTCCGAGACAATCCGGGCGGATGGGATATTCCTTGGGACTTCCATTCAGATTTCCCTCGTAGCCGAAGCGCCGCGGATCGCGACCGGTGAGAAGCCCCGCGCGGGACGGCGAACAAACGGGGCTGGCAACGTATCAATGGCTGCAAAAAGTGCCGCTGGCCGCCAAGCGGTCGATGTGAGGTGTCTTGATGGTGGTGCTGCCGGTGCAGCCGAGATCGCCGTAGCCCATGTCGTCGGCGAGGATGATGATGATGTTAGGTTTTTCCGCGGCGACGTGATCGCCCAGCTCGACGACCTCGTCGGCGCGGTCATCGCGAAACTGGAGCAGCTCAAGTTGTTGGAGAATACCCTGGTGATCGTCAGCAGCGACAACGGCCCGGTGCTCTTCGATGGCTATGAGGATGGCGCTGTCGAGAAAAATGACTAGGGAGATCCAAGGTCGGCCGCGGTGGCATTGTCGAGGAAGGGATCTCGGGGGGGGCTGCGCAGCGGCGATTGGAAACTCATCCCGCCGCACAAAGGGCAGGCGATGATCAAGGACATGCGTTCCGGCAACGGACCGAAGCCCCAACCTTACAATCTAGCCGAAGATCCGGCGGAAACCAAAAACCTCGCCCGCGAGAATCCTGAAAAACTCAAGGAGCTCGCCGCCATGCTGGATCAGATCGCGGGTGGGAAAATCACCACCAACGTTTCGTCTGCGTTCATTCCTCCGGCGCTCCGATAGCGGAGAACCTGGTCAAGCGTCTGGAGGCGGTTCACAAGCTCTATCGAAAGCCGATCTGGATCACCGAATTCGCCGTCGGCGACTGGAAGGCGAAAAGCCCCGCCGAGAATCAATACAAGCCGGACACGGTCCTGCGTTTCATGGAAGACGTCCTGCCGAGGCTGGACAGGTTCGATTTCATCGAACGTTGCGCGTGGTCTGGTGGAAACCTGTTCCCACGTGCGTCTCACGGCTTGGCTGGAATCGACCGCCTCGACCATCTGCGGCGCGGCGACCGGTGATCGCCGCTACGCGGGGGCGCCGATGGCTCCGGGAATCGGGCCGGGGCCTTCCGGGCGGTCTTCTTCAGCGGCCTTGGCGACGGGCTTTTTCTTGAGTTCGTCCGGGACCGGTGGTGGCTTGGGCGCGGATGGCGGATTGCGCATTTCGCCGTGGTCGATGATGTCGCGGAGATGGGCGGCATCGAGGGTTTCGAATTCGAGAAGCGCCTTGGCGATGAGTTCGACCTTGTCACGGCCTTCTTCAAGGACGCGGGTGGCGATGGCGTAGGCGTTGTCGATGAAGTTTTTGATTTCCTCGTCGATGATCTTGGCCGTGCTCTCGCTGTAGTTGGTGCGGCGACCGCCCATGTCGCCGCGACCGAGGAAGACCGGGCCGTCGCCCTCGCCGTATTCGACCATGCCGAGCTTGTCGCTCATGCCCCATTCGCAAACCATGTGGCGGGCGAGCGCGGTGGCTTGGCGGATGTCGCCGGATGCGCCGTTGGAAACATCGTCGCTGTGGAAACCTTCGGCGATGCGGCCGCCCATGGTGACGATGAGGTTGGCGAGCGCTTCTTTTTTCTGGGTCGAGTATTTGTCGCCGTCCGGGAGATACATCGTCGCGCCGAGGTAGGGGCCGCGGGGGATGATGGTGACCTTGTGGAGCGGGTTGGTGTCCGGCAGGACCATGTTGAGGTAGGCGTGGCCGGCTTCGTGCCAGGCGGTGCCGGTTTTTTCCTTGTCGGACATGGCGAGGCTGCGGCGTTCGCGGCCCCAACGGACCTTGTCGCGGGCTTCTTCCATTTCGTCGAGGGTGACGGCGGAAAGTCCGCGTCGGGCGGCGAGCAGGGCGGATTCGTTGATCAGGTTCGCGAGCTCGGCACCGGAGAAGCCGG